>NZ_VBVZ01000360.1 GCF_005863185.1 Pseudomonas edaphica | reverse complement strand
GGCCAGCCTTCGCGAACCATCGCCCCCACGCACGCCAGGGAAAGCACCGTGAACGTCACCCCCACGCCCGCCCAGGAGCAGGCCGCACTTGACTGGCTGAGCCTGTTACACGACCAGCCCAGCAGTGGCGACCAGGCCACCTTCAGCCGCTGGTTGCGGGCCGATCCTGCCCACGTCGAGGCTTATTCCCAGGCCCAGGTGCTGTGGGAGTTAAGCGAAGTACCGGCGCGCACACTGGCGGGCGAAGACGCCCTGGCCTTGCAGGGTTACCTCAACGCGATGAACACCTCGAAACGTTCGCGCGGCGTTCGCTGGTCCGGCGCCTTGGCCATGGCCGCGTGCCTGCTGGTGATGGTGTCGATGGGCGCCGGGTGGCAGCCGTCGCGTTGGGTTGATGACTTCGGCGCCGATTACGTGACCGCACCGGGGGAAGTGAAAACCGTGACCCTGGCCGACCAGTCCCAAGTGACCCTGGATGCCGACAGCGCCATCGCCGTGGATTTCAGTCACGGTGAGCGGCATATCCAGCTGCGTCGCGGTGCCGGTTTTTTTAGCGTGACCCACACCGGCCAGTCCTTTGTGGTCGAGGCCGGCAGCGGTGAAGCGCGGGTGTTGGGCACACAGTTCGAAGTGCGCCTGCAACCGGCGGGCGCGCAAGTGACGGTGTTGTCCGGTCGGGTTGGCGTGACGCCATCCAGGCAAGGCCAACAGCAAATTCTGACCGCAGGCCAGCAAGTGGCTTACGCCGACGGTGTGGCCGAATCGATGCACGCGGTCGACAGTGAATCCCGCCTGGCCTGGCGTGACGGTTGGCTCAATTACTACAAAGCGCCGTTGGCTGACGTGGTCAAGGACCTGAGTCGTTACTATCCGGGGCGCATTCTGTTGCTGAACGACGAGATGGGCGCCAAGCGTGTCAGTGGCAGCTTTCCGAGCAAGGACCCAGTGGCGGTTTTAAATGCCCTGCAGGCGGTGCTGGGTTTTGAACAGCACACACTATTAGGCCGAATGATTGTGTTGCGTTAGACACGAACGGTTTGCTGGCCACCTTCTTATACAACTGTTTCCCTCGCGATCATTTCCTGCCGGCAGTTACAGGCCAGGTATCACGCTGCCTGTAGATCCTTCACTTAACCTTCATCGCAATTGCCAAAACCTGTCACCAAACCGTTACACGCGCCAAGGATGATCCTCGGATTCCTGAGCAGATGGTCAGGAAGGCTGGCGTCGCCGTTCACCCGGTTCTGACAGCCAGTACCGCCCTCCATAACAACAGATAGATGCACGTAAGGGATCTACTTGTGAAGATCAACACACTCTCTGCCCTGCTGTTTGCATCGGGCCTAGGTAGCTTTGCGCCATTGGTTTTGGCAGACACCACGCAGGACGTTGGCTCGGTGGACATCGCCGGTAAACAGACCCTGGGCAACGGCCATATGATCCGCGAAGAAAGTGCCAAGGCGCGGTCGACGGTGACCAAGGAAGCCATGGACCAGATGTCGTCGACTGCCAACGCCATCGATAAGCTCAAATACACGCCGGGCATCAACGTTTCCAGTGATGACGCCAGTGGCACCAGCGGCACCAACTTCACCATGCGCGGCATGAACTCCGACCAGATCGGGGTTTCCGTCGACGGTGTGCCGATCAACGATTCGGGCAACTACCTCCAACCAATTGGGCGACCCGGAAAACCTTGCGGAAGTATTCGCGACACAGGGTTCTTCGGAAGCTGACGGCCCGCACATCGGTTCCAGTGGCGGCAACATCGGCATGATCACCATCCGGCCGACTAAAGAGGCCGGGGTGTTTGCCAAGCAGATCGTCGGCGCCAACGACTTGCGCAAGACGTTCGTGCGGGTCAATACCGGTGATTTCGGCGGCCTCAAGACTTGGGTCTCGGCGTCGCACCTGGAAGGCGACAAGTGGCGTGGCAAAGGCACCCTGCGCAGCGACAAGGTCGAGTGGAGCAGCCTGTTCGAAGACGGCAGCGGCAACTCCACACTGGCCACGATCAAGTACAACAACCAGGAAAACTACAACTACAACTCCTTGAGCAAGTCGCAGTTCGACACGGATGGGCGGCGCAAGGACTACTCGGAAACCCCGGTGTACAAATCCGGTTTACTGTCGTCTTCCTACAAGCTCAATCGCAACCCTTTCGAAAGCGTGAATGCCACGCTCACCCAGCGCTGGCAGTTGCAGGACAACCTGGCGCTGACGGTCACGCCCTATTACTACTGGGCCAACGGTGGCAGTTTCAGCGGCCAGACCGCATCGAACCTGGGGCCGAAGTCCGACAAGGCTGGCAACTACGACCTGAGCAACCTCAAATCGCTCAACTACTACCGCCCTTCGTGGACCGAAACCTGGCGCCCAGGCGTTACCGCCAAAATGAAATGGGACATCAACGAAGAACACAGCCTGGACTACGGCTACTGGTATGAGCGCGCACGCCAGCGCCAGAGCCAGCCGTTTATCGGCATCAACGGCGAAGGCGCACCCGATGACGTGTGGGGCGACTACAACGGCGGCGGCCAAGTAGTCGACAAGAACGGCGCGACGGTACAAGGCCGTCATTACTACACCGTCACGCCGGCGCAGAAGCTCTGGGTGCAGGACAGCTGGCAAGCCACGCCAGACCTGAGTTTTGTCGGCGGCGTGGCCTATCAGTACGTCGAGCGTGACGGCAACAACCTGGGCAGCCTCTACGACAAACCGGAAAAGCGTAACACCCGTTACCACCAGTTCCTGCCGAACTTCAGCGCCAAGTACCAGATCGACGAGAGCAACCAGGCGTTCTACAACGTCACCCGCAACATGCGCACACCGCCGAACTACGTGCTGTACAACAAAGGCGATTCGGTAAGCCTCAAGCCTGAGTTGAGCTGGAACCAGGAACTGGGCTGGCGCTTCACCGAAGACGATGTGGCGCTGAGCGCGACGCTGTTCTACATCAGCTTCAAGGACCGCCAGTTGTCGACCACCGACCTCAACGGCGACTACGCGGTAATCAACGTCGGCAAAGTCGACAACAAAGGCCTGGAGCTGGAGTGGAGCGGGCTGTTGCCGCATCACTTCAACTACTACGCGTCCTACACCTACACCCAGTCTGAACAGAAAGACAATCTGCTCAGCAAGAACGTGTTGTTGCCCACCGCCGGCAAGCAGCTGGCCAACGTGCCGGAAAACATGTTCAACCTGGTGTTTGGCTACGACGACTCGCGCTTCTACGGCAACGTTGCCGGCAAATACGTCGGCAGTTTCTACGGCGATTTGACCAACGACGAAAAAATCTCCGGGCGTACCGTGGTCGACCTCAACGCGGGTATCTATTTGCCGGTGGACAAGAAAGTCATCAAATCCGCGACCCTGCGGCTGTCGATGCTTAACGTCTTCGACAAGGAATACCTGAGCTCGGCGCGTACCGTGTCGTTTAACTCGGCGCCGGTAAGCGGCCTGGCGCCGAGTACGGCGTATTACAACGTCGGTGAAGAGCGTACGGCGATGGTGTCGCTGGAAGCCAACTTCTAAAGACGCTGCAGAACTGAATGTGGGAGCTCGCTTATGTGGGAGCTGGCTTGCCTGCGTTGCAGGCAACTCGGTCTGTCAGTTACTGCGCGCTGATGCTATCGCAGGCAAGCCAGCTCCCACAAAAGCCAGCTCTCCTACAAACCAGCTCCCACACAAGCGAGATGCTGCAACGGTGGGGTTATTTCAAGGCAGCCATGATCGCATCCGGGTTGTAGTCGCGAATGAGCGTGCCATTGACCTCCACAAACGGAATCCCGCCGCCGCCCAGCGCCTCATACGCCTTGCGCGCCTGGGCGTCCTTCTCGATATCGAACGCCTGGTACGGCACACCTTTCTGATCCAGAAAGCGCCGGATCTGCTTGCAGTAGCCGCACCACTCGGTGGAGTAGAGCACCACGCGCGCTGAGGCGCGTACCTGCTCCGAAACCACCTGCGAGGGGTTGAACAGCCGCTCGATCTTGCCCCAGTGCTGAATCACCACCACCACCAGCAACACCAACAGGACTTTCTTGAGTACCCCGCCCAGCATCAGTTACGGCGCTTGAGCTGGTCGGTCAGTTGGGTCGGCAGGCCCTTGATGATCAAGGTGCCGGCGGCTTCGTCGTATTCGATCTTGTCACCCAGCAGGTGCGCCTCAAAGCTGATGGACAAGCCTTCGGCGCGGCCGGTGAAGCGGCGGAACTGGTTGAGCGTGCGCTTGTCGGCCGGAATTTCCGGCGACAGGCCGTAGTCCTTGTTGCGGATATGGTCGTAGAACGCTTTTGGCCGATCTTCATCGATCAAGCCCGACAGCTCTTCCAGGCCCATCGGCTCGCCGAGCTTGGCCTGGCTGCTGGCGTAGTCCACCAGGGTTTTGGTCTTTTCGCGGGCGGATTCGTCCGGCAGGTCTTCGCTTTCAACAAAGTCGCTGAAGGCCTTGAGCAGGGTGCGGGTCTCGCCCGGGCCGTCGACGCCCTCCTGGCAGCCGATAAAGTCGCGGAAGTACTCCGAAACCTTCTTGCCGTTCTTGCCTTTGATAAACGAAATGTACTGTTTGGACTGCTTGTTGTTCTGCCACTCGGAGACGTTGATGCGCGCCGCCAGGTGCAGTTGGCCAAGGTCCAGGTGCCGCGACGGGGTCACGTCCAGCTCATCGGTCACTGCCACGCCTTCGCTGTGGTGCAGCAGGGCGATGGCCAGGTAATCGGTCATGCCTTGTTGATAGTGGGCAAACAGCACGTGGCCGCCGGTGGAGAGGTTGGATTCCTCCATCAGCTTTTGCAGGTGCTCAACCGCCGTGCGGCTGAAGGTGGTGAAATCCTGGCCACCGTCGAAATACTCCTTCAACCAGCCGCTGAACGGGTGCGCGCCGGATTCGGCATGGAAGAAACCCCAGGCCTTGCCTTGTTTGGCGTTGTAGCTCTCGTTGAGGTCGGCCAGCATGTTCTCGATGGCGGCCGATTCGGACAACTCAGAATCGCGGGCATGCAGAACTGCAGGTGTGCCGTCGGGTTTTTTGTCGATCAAGTGAACAATGCAATGACGGATCGGCATAGGCTTCTCGGCTGGTTGAAGGGGAGCGGTGGGCCTCCCCCAAAAGTCGCCCAGTGTACCGCACCCATTGGCCAAGACGCGCCTGGAAGGCGGTTTTGGACGACCTCCGACGGCCCATATGCCTTTTTTTCACGGTTTAGAGCGATAAAGCTGACCAAATGGGTATGTTGAGGCGGATATTTCCCCGTCTCTGTGCTAGTTTTGCCCCGTCTTACGCCAAGTCTCGGCGTTAAGCGTGCATTCAGCATCTGTCAGGTCGAACCAATCCCCGTTTCAAGCATCTATAACCCCGATCTCCGTGGTTATGGCCGGGGGTGCCAGGCCATGACGGTCGGGCTCGACGGCTGACACTGCACTCTGCAATCCATATGAATTTGATAGGGAAGGAACACCACAATGGCTATTACTAAAGACCAACTGATCGCTGACCTGGCTGAAGCAGTAGACGCACCGAAAACTACCGTGCGCGCTCTGCTGGACCAACTGAGCCAAGTTGTTGCTGATCAGCTGGAAAACGGCGGCGAAATCACTCTGCCAGGCGTTGGCAAACTGAAAGTGACCGAGCGTCCAGCCCGTACTGGCCGTAACCCTTCGACTGGCGCTGCCATCGAAATCGCTGCCAAGAAAGTTATCAAGCTGGTTGTGGCCAAAGGCCTGACCGACGCTGTTAACAAGTAAGACGCAGCAAAAAAAACCGTGCCTCGGAGCGATCCGGGCACGGTTTTTTGTTGCCTGCGATTTGTGATGTGCTTTGTGTGGCGAGGGAGCTTGCTCCCTCGCCACAGTGATTCAGTCGCGAACCCAGCGCTGGCGCCAGATCTGCTGCTCGTTCTTGGTCTGGAAGGTCCAGGCCACAAAACGGCTTTGCTTCTGCCCCTGGGACATCTCCACCACCTGGCTTTCCAGCACGCCGGCTTTTTTCAGGGCTGTCTCGATCGCGGGCAAGTTCGACGCTTTTGACACCAGCGTGCTGAACCACAGCACCTTGTGGGCAAAATGCGCGCTCTCGGCGATCAGCTGCGTCACAAAACGCGCTTCGCCGCCTTCACACCACAGCTCCGCCGATTGACCGCCGAAGTTCAGCACCGGCAGCTTGCGCTTGGGGTCGGCCTTGCCCAGGGCGCGCCATTTGCGCTCGCTGCCCTTGGTGGCTTCGTCCATGGACGCGTGGAAGGGCGGGTTGCACATGGTCAGGTCAAAGCGCTCACCCGGCTCCAGCAAGCCCAGCAGGATCTGCTTGGGGTTGGGTTGCTGGCGCAACTGGATGACCTTGCTCAGGTCATTGGACTGCACGATGGCCTTGGCGGCGGCCACAGCGATTGGGTCGACCTCGGAGCCGAGGAAATTCCAGCGGTACTCCATATAGC
>NZ_VBVZ01000035.1 GCF_005863185.1 Pseudomonas edaphica | reverse complement strand
ATACCAAGCTTGGGCCAGAGGAAATCACTGCAGACATCCCGAACGTGGGTGAAGCTGCACTGAACAAGCTGGACGAAGCCGGTATCGTTTACGTAGGTGCTGAAGTTGGCGCAGGCGACATCCTGGTAGGTAAGGTCACTCCGAAAGGCGAGACCCAACTGACTCCGGAAGAGAAGCTGCTGCGTGCCATCTTCGGTGAAAAAGCCAGCGACGTTAAAGACACCTCCCTGCGTGTACCTACCGGTACCAAGGGTACTGTTATCGACGTACAGGTCTTCACCCGTGACGGCGTTGAGCGTGATGCTCGTGCACTGTCCATCGAGAAGACTCAACTCGACGAGATCCGCAAGGACCTGAACGAAGAGTTCCGTATCGTTGAAGGCGCGACCTTCGAACGTCTGCGTTCCGCTCTGGTAGGCCACAAGGCTGAAGGCGGCGCAGGTCTGAAGAAAGGTCAGGACATCACCGACGAAGTACTCGACGGTCTTGAGCACGGCCAGTGGTTCAAACTGCGCATGGCTGAAGATGCTCTGAACGAGCAGCTCGAGAAGGCCCAGGCCTACATCGTTGATCGCCGCCGTCTGCTGGACGACAAGTTCGAAGACAAGAAGCGCAAACTGCAGCAGGGCGATGACCTGGCTCCAGGCGTGCTGAAAATCGTCAAGGTTTACCTGGCAATCCGTCGCCGCATCCAGCCGGGCGACAAGATGGCCGGTCGTCACGGTAACAAAGGTGTGGTCTCCGTGATCATGCCGGTTGAAGACATGCCGCACGATGCCAATGGCACCCCGGTCGACGTCGTCCTCAACCCGTTGGGCGTACCTTCGCGTATGAACGTTGGTCAGATCCTCGAAACCCACCTGGGCCTCGCGGCCAAAGGTCTGGGCGAGAAGATCAACCGTATGATCGAAGAGCAGCGCAAGGTTGCTGACCTGCGTAAGTTCCTGCACGAGATCTACAACGAGATCGGCGGTCGCAACGAAGAGCTGGACACCTTCTCCGACCAGGAAATCCTGGACCTGGCGAAGAACCTGCGCGGCGGCGTTCCAATGGCTACCCCGGTGTTCGACGGTGCCAAGGAAAGCGAAATCAAGGCCATGCTGAAACTGGCAGACCTGCCGGAAAGCGGCCAGATGCAGCTGTTCGACGGCCGTACCGGCAACAAGTTTGAGCGCCCGGTTACTGTTGGCTACATGTACATGCTGAAGCTGAACCACTTGGTAGACGACAAGATGCACGCTCGTTCTACCGGTTCGTACAGCCTGGTTACCCAGCAGCCGCTGGGTGGTAAGGCTCAGTTCGGTGGTCAGCGTTTCGGGGAGATGGAGGTCTGGGCACTGGAAGCATACGGTGCTGCATACACTCTGCAAGAAATGCTCACAGTGAAGTCGGACGATGTGAACGGTCGGACCAAGATGTACAAAAACATCGTGGACGGCGATCACCGTATGGAGCCGGGCATGCCCGAGTCCTTCAACGTGTTGATCAAAGAAATTCGTTCCCTCGGCATCGATATCGATCTGGAAACCGAATAACACGTGACGCGAATCGAGAGCGGGGTTGTTTAGCCCGCTCTCTGCTCCGCCAGGAGGAAAGGCCTTGAAAGACCTACTGAATTTGCTGAAAAACCAGGGTCAAGTCGAAGAGTTCGACGCCATCCGTATTGGGTTGGCATCGCCTGAGATGATCCGTTCGTGGTCGTTCGGTGAAGTTAAAAAGCCGGAAACCATCAACTACCGTACGTTCAAACCTGAGCGTGACGGCCTGTTCTGCGCCAAGATCTTTGGCCCGGTAAAGGATTACGAGTGCCTGTGCGGTAAGTACAAGCGCTTGAAGCACCGTGGTGTGATCTGCGAGAAGTGCGGCGTTGAAGTTGCACTGGCCAAGGTTCGTCGTGAGCGCATGGCGCACATCGAACTGGCTTCGCCGGTTGCCCACATCTGGTTCCTGAAATCGCTGCCGTCCCGTATCGGCTTGCTGATGGACATGACCCTGCGTGATATCGAACGCGTTCTCTACTTCGAGAGCTATGTCGTTATCGATCCAGGCATGACCACCCTTGAAAAAGGTCAGCTGCTGAACGACGAGCAGTACTTCGAAGCGCTGGAAGAATTCGGCGACGACTTTGATGCCCGTATGGGTGCCGAGGCTGTCCGCGAGCTGCTGCACGCTATCGACCTGGAGCACGAGATTGGCCGTCTGCGCGAAGAAATTCCGCAAACCAACTCCGAAACCAAGATCAAGAAGCTGTCCAAGCGTCTGAAGTTGATGGAAGCCTTCCAGGGTTCCGGCAACTTGCCAGAGTGGATGGTGCTGACCGTTCTGCCGGTTCTGCCGCCAGACCTGCGTCCGCTGGTACCGTTGGACGGTGGTCGTTTCGCGACGTCCGACCTCAACGACCTGTACCGCCGCGTGATCAACCGTAACAACCGCTTGAAGCGCCTGCTCGATCTGTCCGCTCCGGACATCATCGTGCGCAACGAAAAGCGTATGTTGCAAGAAGCTGTCGATGCCTTGCTCGACAACGGCCGTCGTGGCCGCGCTATCACCGGTTCGAACAAGCGTCCTCTGAAATCCTTGGCTGACATGATCAAGGGTAAGCAAGGTCGTTTCCGTCAGAACTTGCTCGGTAAGCGTGTTGACTACTCCGGTCGTTCGGTAATTACCGTAGGCCCGACCCTGCGTCTGCACCAGTGCGGTCTGCCCAAGAAGATGGCACTTGAGCTGTTCAAGCCATTCATCTTCGGCAAGCTGGAAATGCGCGGTCTCGCGACCACCATCAAAGCGGCCAAGAAAATGGTCGAGCGCGAACTGCCAGAGGTTTGGGACGTTCTCGCTGAAGTGATTCGCGAACACCCGGTTCTCCTCAACCGTGCACCGACCCTTCACCGTCTGGGTATCCAGGCGTTTGAACCAGTACTGATCGAAGGTAAGGCTATCCAGCTGCACCCTCTGGTCTGTGCTGCGTACAACGCCGACTTCGACGGCGACCAAATGGCCGTGCACGTACCGCTGACACTGGAAGCCCAGTTGGAAGCGCGCGCGTTGATGATGTCGACCAACAACATTCTGTCGCCAGCCAACGGTGAGCCAATCATCGTTCCGTCGCAGGACGTTGTATTGGGTCTGTACTACATGACTCGTGAAGCGATCAACGCCAAAGGTGAAGGTCGTGTGTTCGCTGACCTGCAAGAAGTTGACCGTGTGTTCCGTGCCGGCGAAGCCGCACTGCACGCCAAGGTCAAAGTGCGGATCAACGAAACCGTCAACGACCGTGATGGCGGCAGCGTGAGCGGCACCCGTATTGTCGACACCACTGTCGGCCGTGCCTTGCTGTATCAAGTTGTGCCAAAAGGCCTGTCGTACGACGTCGTCAACTTGCCGATGAAGAAAAAGGCGATCTCCAAGCTGATCAACCAGTGCTACCGCGTGGTTGGTTTGAAAGAGACCGTGATCTTCGCTGACCAGCTGATGTACACCGGCTTTGCTTATTCGACCATTTCCGGCGTTTCCATCGGTGTTAACGACTTCGTTATCCCGGATGAAAAAGCCCAGATCATCAATGCTGCAACTGATGAAGTGAAAGAAATCGAAAGCCAGTACGCCTCCGGCCTGGTAACCCAGGGCGAGAAGTACAACAAAGTGATCGACCTTTGGTCCAAGGCCAACGACGAAGTGTCGAAGGCGATGATGGCTAACCTCTCGAAAGAGAAGGTTATCGACCGTCATGGCGTAGAAGTCGATCAAGAGTCGTTCAACTCGATGTACATGATGGCCGACTCGGGCGCACGGGGTTCTGCTGCGCAGATCCGTCAGCTCGCCGGTATGCGTGGCCTGATGGCCAAGCCGGACGGCTCCATCATCGAAACGCCGATTACTGCGAACTTCCGTGAAGGTTTGAGCGTACTTCAGTACTTCATCTCCACTCACGGTGCTCGTAAGGGTCTTGCGGATACCGCGTTGAAAACGGCTAACTCCGGTTACCTGACTCGTCGTCTGGTAGACGTTGCGCAAGACTTGGTTGTGACTGAAGTTGACTGCGGCACCGAACACGGTCTGCTGATGACTCCGCACATCGAAGGCGGCGACGTTGTAGAACCGTTGGGTGAGCGCGTACTGGGTCGAGTAATTGCCCGTGACGTATTCAAGCCAGGTACCGAGGAAGTTATCGTTCCTGCTGGCACCCTGGTGGATGAAAAGTGGGTCGAGTTCATCGAACTCAACAGCATCGACGAAGTGATTGTTCGCTCGCCGATCAGCTGCGAAACCCGCTACGGCATTTGCGCCAAGTGCTACGGCCGTGACTTGGCTCGTGGTCACCAGGTGAACATCGGTGAAGCGGTTGGCGTAATTGCTGCCCAGTCCATCGGTGAGCCGGGTACCCAGCTGACCATGCGTACGTTCCACATCGGTGGTGCGGCAAGCCGGACCTCCGCAGCTGACAGCGTTCAGGTGAAGAACGGCGGTACTGTCCGTCTGCACAACCTGAAACACGTTGAGCGAGTGGATGGTTGCCTGGTTGCTGTGTCCCGTTCCGGTGAGCTGGCAATCGCTGATGACTACGGTCGTGAGCGCGAGCGTTACAAGCTGCCGTACGGTGCTGTGATCTCGGTTAAAGAAGGTGACAAGGTCGACGCTGGCGCAATCGTGGCCAAGTGGGATCCGCACACTCACCCAATCGTTACCGAAATGAAAGGTACCGTGACCTACGTGGGCATGGAAGAAGGCATCACGATCAAGCGTCAGACTGACGAATTGACCGGTATGACCAACATTGAAGTACTCGACGCGAAAGATCGTCCAGCTGCCGGTAAAGACATCCGTCCTGCCGTTAAGATGGTTGACGACAACGGCAAGGACTTGTTGCTGCCAGGCACTGACGTAATCGCTCAGTACTTCCTGCCAGCCAACGCCCTGGTCGGTGTAGCGGATGGTGCGAAGATCGCGATCGGTGATGTTATCGCGCGTATCCCGCAAGAAACTTCGAAGACTCGCGACATCACCGGTGGTCTGCCGCGTGTTGCCGACTTGTTTGAAGCTCGTCGTCCGAAAGAAGCGTCGATTCTGGCTGAAGTCAGCGGCACCATCGCGTTCGGTAAAGAGACCAAAGGCAAGCGCCGTCTGGTCATTACCCCGAACGATGGTACTGATCCGTACGAAGAGCTGATTCCGAAGTGGCGTCACCTGAACGTCTTCGAAGGCGAACAGGTAAACCGCGGCGAAGTTATCTCCGACGGCCCGAGCGATCCACACGACATCCTGCGTCTGCTGGGTGTGAGTGCGCTGGCCAAGTACATCGTTAACGAGATCCAGGACGTTTACCGTCTGCAAGGCGTGAAGATCAACGATAAGCACATCGAGACCATCCTGCGTCAGATGCTGCGTAAAGTTGAAATCGCTGAATCCGGCGATTCCAGTTTCATCAAGGGCGACCAGATGGAACTGACTCACGTTCTGGTAGAAAACGAACGTCTGGGCGCGGAAGACAAATTTGTCTCCAAGTTCACTCGTGTGTTGCTGGGTATCACCAAGGCGTCGTTGTCCACTGAGTCGTTCATCTCGGCGGCCTCCTTCCAGGAGACCACTCGCGTACTGACCGAAGCAGCGGTAACCGGCAAGCGCGATTACCTGCGCGGCCTGAAGGAAAACGTAGTCGTGGGTCGTTTGATCCCGGCAGGTACCGGTTTGGCTTACCACAGCGAGCGCAAGCGCCGCCGTGATGCTGACAAGCCGCTGCGCGTAAGCGCCAGTGAAGTGGAAGCTGCACTGACCGAAGCGCTGAACTCAAGCGGTAACTGAGTTCTGCGGTAAATAAGTCTGGGCCCTGGCAGCCCCCATTCGTCGGATCGAGGCATTTTTGTCCCGGTTCGATGAGAGGGGAGGTCGGGGCCTTGCCTTGACTGGGGGCAAGATCCTCTTTAGACTCTTGTACCCCTAAATTTGGCGGGAATTCGTTCCTGCCATTTTGCTTTTCTTGCAAGACAATAGCGTCGCAAGACAACAGTGGAGCTAGTAGATGGCAACTATCAACCAGCTGGTACGTCAGCCGCGTAAGCGTATCGTCGAGAAATCCGACGTACCTGCGCTGCAGAACTGCCCGCAACGTCGTGGCGTATGCACTCGTGTGTATACCACCACGCCGAAAAAACCTAACTCGGCACTGCGTAAAGTATGCCGTGTGCGTCTGACCAACGGTTTCGAGGTTTCCTCGTACATCGGCGGTGAAGGCCACAACCTGCAAGAGCACAGCGTGGTACTGATCCGCGGCGGTCGTGTAAAAGACTTGCCAGGTGTTCGTTACCACACCGTACGCGGCTCCTTGGATACTTCCGGCGTTAAAGGTCGTAACCAGGGTCGTTCGAAGTACGGTACCAAGAAGCCTAAGTAGTAGCGGCTTTTTGTAAAACTGAATCATCTTATTTTCTGAGTCGATAAGAGTAAGGTCGGAGGCGTCCCGAAAGGGCACCGATTCCGAGCGAACCTGAAGACCGTTTGAGGGCTTATCCATGCCAAGAAGACGCGTAGCAGCCAAGCGCGAAGTGCTTGACGATCCAAAATACGGAAGCCAAATTCTGGCCAAGTTCATGAACCACGTGATGGAAAGCGGCAAGAAAGCCGTTGCCGAGCGTATCGTTTATGGCGCGCTGGAAAAGGTTAAAGAACGCAAGAACAGCGACCCCCTGGAAATCTTCGAGAAAGCTCTCGACGCCATCGCTCCGCTGGTCGAAGTGAAGTCGCGCCGTGTAGGCGGTGCTACTTACCAGGTTCCGGTCGAAGTTCGTCCGTCCCGTCGTAACGCTCTGGCAATGCGCTGGTTGGTAGACTTCGCCCGTAAGCGCGGCGAGAAGTCTATGGCTCTGCGTTTGGCCGGCGAGCTGTTGGACGCCGCTGAAGGTAAAGGTGCTGCTGTTAAGAAGCGTGAAGACGTGCACCGTATGGCTGAAGCTAACAAAGCTTTCTCGCACTACCGCTTCTAATCTTAGCTTCACTAATTTTGCGAGGGCTTTATGGCTCGTACTACTCCGATTAGCCGCTACCGTAACATCGGTATCGTTGCTCACGTGGATGCTGGTAAAACCACCACCACCGAGCGCGTACTGTTTTACACCGGCAAAAGTCACAAAATGGGCGAGGTGCATGACGGCGCCGCGACCACAGACTGGATGGTTCAGGAGCAGGAGCGTGGTATTACCATTACTTCTGCTGCTATTACCGCCTTCTGGAAAGGTTCCGAGAAGCAGTACAAAGACGAGCATCGCTTCAACGTAATCGATACACCAGGCCACGTAGACTTCACCATTGAAGTTGAGCGTTCCCTGCGCGTACTCGACGGCGCTGTCGTTGTGTTCTGCGGTACCTCGGGTGTTGAGCCTCAGTCGGAAACCGTATGGCGTCAAGCCAACAAGTACGGCGTTCCACGTCTTGTTTACGTAAACAAGATGGACCGTGCTGGTGCCAACTTCCTGCGCGTGATCGGTCAGATCAAACAGCGCCTGGGTCACACTCCGGTGCCAATTCAATTGGCAATCGGTTCCGAAGACAACTTCCAGGGTCAGATCGATCTGATCAACATGGAAGCTGTTTACTGGAATGACTCCGACAAAGGTATGGTTCCTGTTCGTAAGCCTATCCCTGCAGAACTGCAGGAACTGGCTGACGAGTGGCGCAACAACATGGTTGAGGCTGCGGCCGAAGCCAGCGAAGAGCTGATGAACAAGTACCTCGAGGGTGAAGAACTCACCAACGTGGAAATCAAGGCCGCTCTGCGTCAGCGTACTATCGCTGGTGAGATCGTCTTGGCTGTTTGCGGTTCCTCGTTCAAGAACAAGGGCGTTCCCCTGGTTCTCGATGCTGTGATCGACTACCTGCCTGCTCCAACCGATATTCCTGCTATCAAGGGTACCAACCCTGATAACGAGGAAGAAGAAATGGAGCGTCATGCAGACGACAGCGAGCCGTTCTCGGCCCTGGCGTTCAAGATCGCTACCGACCCATTCGTGGGTACTTTGACCTTCGTCCGTGTTTACTCGGGCGTGTTGGCATCCGGCGACGGCGTGATCAACTCGGTTAAAGGCAAGAAAGAGCGCGTGGGTCGTATGGTGCAAATGCACGCAAACGCCCGTGAAGAGATCAAGGAAGTACGCGCTGGTGACATCGCGGCCCTGATCGGCATGAAGGACGTCACCACTGGTGAGACTTTGTGCGACGCTGCCAAGCCAATCATCCTGGTTCGCATGGACTTCCCGGAGCCGGTTATTTCGGTTGCCGTAGAGCCTAAGACCAAGGATGACCAGGAAAAAATGGGTATCGCTTTGGGCAAACTTGCTCAGGAAGATCCATCTTTCCGCGTCAAGACTGATGAAGAGACTGGTCAAACGATCATCTCCGGCATGGGCGAGCTGCACCTGGACATCCTGGTTGACCGGATGCGCCGTGAGTTCAACGTCGAAGCCAACATCGGTAAGCCTCAGGTTTCCTATCGTGAGCGCATCACGAAGAACTGTGAAATCGAAGGCAAGTTCGTTCGTCAGTCCGGCGGTCGTGGTCAGTTCGGTCACTGCTGGATCCGTTTTGCTCCTGCTGACGAAGGTCAGGAAGGTCTGCAATTCGTGAACGAAGTAGTGGGTGGTGTTGTTCCTAAGGAATACATCCCTGCTATCCAGAAGGGTATCGAAGAGCAGATGAAGAACGGTGTTGTTGCCGGCTATCCGCTGATCGGCCTGAAAGCAACCGTTTTTGACGGTTCTTACCACGACGTCGACTCCAACGAGATGGCGTTTAAGGTGGCTGCTTCCATGGCAACCAAGCAACTGGCCCAGAAGGGCGGTGGTGAGTTGCTTGAGCCAATCATGGCGGTAGAAGTTGTTACACCTGAAGACTATATGGGTGATGTCATGGGCGACCTTAACCGTCGTCGCGGCATGATCTTGGGTATGGAAGACACGGTTTCCGGCAAAGTGATTCGCGCCGAGGTTCCGTTGGGTGAGATGTTCGGTTATGCGACCGACGTTCGCTCCATGTCCCAGGGTCGCGCAAGCTACTCTATGGAATTCAAAAAATACAACACAGCTCCGGCGCACATCGCTGAAACTGTATCCAAAAAACAAGGCTGATTCAGTCCTTTAGGCAAGGAGTTAATTGTCGTGGCTAAAGAAAAATTTGATCGTTCCCTACCGCACGTCAACGTTGGCACCATCGGTCACGTTGACCACGGTAAAACCACTCTGACTGCTGCTCTGACTCGCGTTTGCTCCGAAGTATTCGGTTCCGCAATCGTTGATTTCGATAAAATCGACAGCGCGCCAGAAGAAAAAGCTCGTGGTATCACCATCAACACCGCGCACGTTGAATACAACTCGCTGATCCGTCACTACGCTCACGTTGACTGCCCAGGTCACGCTGACTATGTGAAGAACATGATCACCGGTGCTGCCCAGATGGACGGCGCGATCCTGGTTTGCTCGGCCGCTGATGGTCCGATGCCACAAACCCGTGAGCACATCCTGCTGTCCCGTCAGGTAGGCGTTCCGTACATCGTGGTTTACCTGAACAAGGCCGACCTGGTAGACGACGCTGAGCTGCTGGAACTGGTTGAGATGGAAGTGCGCGATCTGCTGAGCACTTACGACTTCCCAGGCGACGACACTCCGATCATCATCGGTTCTGCTCGTATGGCTCTGGAAGGCAAAGACGACAACGAAATGGGCACCACGTCCGTTCGTAAACTGGTTGAGACTCTGGACAGCTACATCCCAGATCCAGTTCGTGTTATCGACAAGCCGTTCCTGATGCCAATCGAAGACGTATTCTCGATCTCCGGTCGCGGTACTGTTGTAACTGGTCGTATCGAGCGCGGTATCGTCAAGGTTCAAGATCCACTGGAAATCGTTGGTCTGCGTGACACTACCGTCACCACCTGCACCGGTGTTGAAATGTTCCGTAAACTGCTCGACGAAGGTCGTGCTGGCGAGAACTGCGGCGTTCTGCTGCGTGGTACCAAGCGTGACGACGTTGAGCGTGGCCAGGTTCTGGTTAAGCCAGGTTCGGTTAAGCCGCACACCAAGTTCGAAGCTGAAGTGTACGTGCTGAGCAAAGAAGAAGGCGGCCGTCACACTCCGTTCTTCAAAGGCTACCGTCCACAGTTCTACTTCCGTACTACCGACGTAACCGGTAACTGCGAACTGCCGGAAGGCGTAGAAATGGTAATGCCAGGCGACAACATCAAAATGGTTGTCACCCTGATCAAAACCATCGCTATGGAAGACGGTCTGCGTTTCGCAATCCGTGAAGGCGGCCGTACCGTTGGTGCTGGCGTTGTAGCTAAAATCATCGAGTAATTATCTCTTCTGAGATAGCTCTGATGTTTGAAAAGGCCCCCGCTCAGCGGGGGCCTTTTTTATTGGGTTGACACCTATCAGGGCCGTCTATAGAATTGCGCCTCCTTTTAACGGGCGTATTGCGCTCGCTGGGAATAGCAGCCGGAGTCTGAAATCCAATGCAAAATCAGCAAATCCGTATCAGGTTGAAGGCTTTTGACCATCGCCTGATCGACCAATCCACCCAGGAAATCGTGGAAACCGCGAAACGTACTGGTGCTCAAGTGCGTGGTCCAATTCCACTGCCTACCCGTAAAGAGCGGTTCACCGTTCTGGTCTCCCCGCACGTCAACAAAGACGCGCGTGACCAGTACGAGATCCGTACTCATAAGCGCGTACTGGACATCGTCCAGCCAACGGATAAAACCGTTGATGCACTTATGAAGCTTGATCTGGCGGCCGGTGTGGAAGTACAGATCAGCCTCGGCTAAGACTTGGGTCTTAGTCGTGTAACGCTCTGAAATGGGCGGCCATAGCGGGTGAAAGCCCCGTACACTCATGAGGTTTACAACATGACTATTGGTGTAGTCGGTCGTAAATGCGGTATGACCCGTATTTTCACCGAAGAAGGTGTCTCCATTCCGGTCACGGTCATTGAGATCGAGCCGAATCGCGTCACCCAGTTCAAAACTGAAGAAACCGATGGCTATCGTGCAGTGCAAGTCACTGTCGGCGAGCGTCGTGCTTCGCGCGTGACTGCTGCTCAAGCAGGTCACTTCGCTAAAGCAAACGTTGCAGCTGGTCGCACTGTTATGGAGTTCCGTCTCGAAGACGGCGACTACCAGGCTGGCGATCTGATCAACGCTGAAATCTTCGCCGCTGGTCAACTGGTTGATGTAACCGGTCAGTCCAAGGGTAAAGGCTTCCAGGGTACGATCAAGCGTTGGAATTTCCGTGGCCAAGACAACACTCACGGTAACTCCGTTTCCCACCGCGTCCCGGGCTCTATTGGCCAGTGCCAGACTCCTGGTCGTGTATTCAAGGGCAAAAAAATGTCCGGTCATATGGGCGCTGAGCGCGTGACCGTGCAGTCCCTCGAAGTAGTGCGCGTCGACGCTGAACGCAATCTGTTGTTGGTCAAGGGTGCTGTTCCTGGCGCTACTGGCGGCAACCTGGTTGTACGTCCAGCGGCCAAGGCTCGCGGTTAAGGGGAAGCTGACATGCAATTAAATGTAAATGACGCTCAAGCGATCGAAGTTTCCGAACTGACATTTGGCGGCGAATTCAACGAGACGCTGGTTCACCAAGCAGTCGTGGCCTACATGGCCGGCGGCCGTCAAGGTAGCAAGCAGCAAAAGACCCGTTCCGACGTACGTGGTGGCGGTAAGCGCCCTTGGCGTCAGAAAGGTACTGGCCGTGCTCGTGCCGGTACTATCCGTAGCCCAATCTGGCGTGGCGGCGGTACCACTTTCGCAGCTCGTCCGCAGGATCACACTCAGAAGCTCAACAAGAAGATGTATCGCGCAGCACTGCGCTCCATCCTTGCTGAACTCGTGCGTACTGATCGCCTGGTCGTGGTTCAAGACTTCGCTGTTGAAAGTCCAAAAACCAAAGATCTGCTGGGCAAACTGAACAACATGAGCCTGACCGACGTTTTGATCGTGTCGGAAGCAGTTGATCAGAACCTGTACCTGGCTGCTCGCAACCTGCCACACGTTGATGTACGTGACGTGCAAGGTTCCGATCCAGTTAGTCTGATCGCATACGACAAGGTGTTGATCACCGTGTCGGCCGTGAAGAAATTCGAGGAGCTGCTGGGATGAACCAGGAACGCGTATTTAAAGTTCTGCTTGGCCCGCACGTTTCCGAAAAGGCTACGGTTCTGGCTGACAAGAAAGGCCAGTTCGTTTTCAAGGTTGCAACTGACGCAACCAAGCTGGAAATCAAGAAGGCCGTCGAAAGCCTGTTCAGCGTGAAAGTAGAGCGTGTTACTACCCTGAATGTTCTGGGTAAGAGCAAGCGCACTGCTCGCGGTCTGGGCAAGCGTAATGACTGGAAGAAGGCAGTTATCTCCCTTCAGCCAGGCCAAGATCTCGATTTCAGCAGCAGTGCTGAGTAAGGAAGGGGTGCATCATGGCAATCGTTAAATGCAAACCGACTTCCCCTGGCCGCCGTTTTGTGGTCAAGGTGGTCAACCAGGAGCTGCATAAAGGCGCTCCTCACGCACCGCTGCTCGAGAAAAAATCGAAGACTGGTGGTCGTAACAACAATGGTCGTATTACCACTCGTCACATCGGTGGGGGCCATAAGCAGCATTATCGTCTGGTCGATTTCCGTCGCAACGACAAAGATGGCATCTCTGCCACTGTCGAGCGTATCGAATACGATCCAAACCGTACTGCTCACATCGCTCTGCTGCTGTACGCAGATGGCGAGCGTCGCTACATCATCGCCCCTAAAGGCGTGAGTGCTGGTGACCAGCTGATCGCAGGTGCTTTGGCACCGATCAAGCCGGGCAACGCTCTGCAACTGCGTAACATTCCAGTTGGTAGCACCGTACACGGCATCGAATTGAAGCCAGGTAAAGGCGCGCAAATCGCTCGTTCCGCTGGTGCTTCGGCTCAGCTGATCGCTCGTGAAGGTGTCTACGTGACCCTGCGTCTGCGTTCTGGTGAGATGCGTAAAGTGCTGGCTGAATGCCGCGCGACCTTGGGCGAAGTCTCGAACTCCGAGCACAGCCTGCGTTCGCTGGGTAAAGCTGGTGCCAAACGCTGGCGTGGCGTTCGCCCAACCGTTCGTGGTGTTGCCATGAACCCGGTTGACCACCCACACGGTGGTGGTGAAGGTCGTACCTCTGGTGGTCGTCATCCGGTATCGCCATGGGGCTTCCCGACTAAGGGCGCGAAGACTCGTGGTAATAAGCGTACCGACAAAATGATCGTCCGTCGTCGCAAGTAAATAGAGGGATACGACAGTGCCACGTTCTCTGAAAAAAGGTCCTTTTATTGATCTTCACCTACTGAAGAAGATCGAAGTGGCGGCGGAAAAGAACGATCGCAAACCAGTTAAGACCTGGTCGCGTCGTTCGATGATCCTGCCACAAATGGTCGGTCTGACCATCGCAGTACACAACGGTCGCCAACACGTCCCAGTTCTCGTTAACGAAGACATGGTCGGCCACAAACTGGGCGAGTTTGCCGGTACCCGCACTTATCGTGGGCACGTGGCAGACAAGAAAGCCAAGCGTTAAGGGGTTAGGAAATGGAAGTAGCCGCTAAGTTGTCGGGCGCTCGAATCTCCGCCCAGAAAGCCCGCTTGGTCGCCGACCAGATCCGCGGGAAGAAGGTGGGCGAAGCGCTCAACCTGTTGGCTTTCAGCAGTAAGAAAGCCGCCGAGATCATGAAGAAAGTGCTGGAGTCGGCCGTAGCCAACGCCGAGCATAACGAAGGCGCAGACGTTGATGACCTGAAGGTCAGCACCGTTTTCGTCAACGAAGGGCGTTCGCTGAAGCGCATCATGCCACGTGCCAAAGGCCGTGCTGATCGCATCGTCAAGCGGTCTTGCCATATCACTGTCAAGGTTGCTGACAAGTAACGGAGTCGAAGAGATGGGTCAGAAAGTACATCCCATTGGCATTCGCCTGGGAATCGTCAAGGAGCACACCTCCGTCTGGTACGCAGACGGTCGGACTTATGCGGACTATTTGTTCGCTGATCTGAAGGTGCGTGAGTATCTCCAAGACAAACTAAAAAGCGCGTCCGTAAGCCGTATCGATATCCATCGTCCGGCACAAACTGCACGTATCACCATCCACACCGCTCGTCCAGGTATCGTTATCGGGAAGAAAGGTGAAGATGTTGAGAAACTGCGTCAGGACCTGACCAAGCAAATGGGTGTGCCTGTGCACATCAATATCGAAGAGATCCGTAAGCCGGAGCTCGACGGTATGCTGGTTGCGCAGAGCGTAGCTCAGCAGCTGGAGCGTCGTGTAATGTTCCGTCGCGCTATGAAGCGCGCTGTACAGAACGCCATGCGCATTGGTGCCAAAGGCATCAAAATCCAAGTGAGCGGTCGTCTCGGCGGTGCTGAAATCGCACGTACTGAATGGTATCGCGAAGGTCGTGTGCCACTGCACACCCTGCGTGCCGACATCGACTATGCCAACTACGAAGCTCACACCACTTACGGTGTGATCGGTGTAAAGGTTTGGATCTTCAAGGGCGAAGTAATTGGTGGTCGCCAAGAAGAACTGAAACCACAAGCACCAGCGCCTCGTAAAAAAGCTGCTAAGTAAGGGGTACGCCAAATGTTGCAACCTAAGCGTACGAAGTTCCGCAAGCAGATGACAGGCCACAACCGTGGTCTGGCTCAGCGCGGTAGCAAAGTCAGCTTCGGCGAGTTCGCGCTGAAGTCTGTAGCTCGTGGTCGTCTCACCGCTCGTCAGATCGAGTCAGCGCGTCGTGCACTGACCCGTCACGTAAAACGTGGCGGCAAGATCTGGATCCGTGTATTCCCGGACAAGCCGATCTCCAAAAAGCCTCTCGAGGTTCGGATGGGTAAAGGTAAGGGTAACGTGGAATACTGGGTAGCCCAGATTCAGCCAGGCAAAGTCCTGTATGAAATCGAGGGTGTAACTGAAGAGCTGGCGCGTGAGGCTTTTGCCCTGGCTGCTGCAAAGCTGCCGCTCGCCACCGCCTTTGTTAAACGGACGGTGATGTGATGAAAGCGAATGAACTTCGTGAAAAATCCGCACAGCAGCTGAACGAGCAACTGCTCGGCCTGCTGCGCGACCAGTTCAATCTGCGTATGCAGAAAGCAACTGGCCAGTTGGGGCAGTCTCATCTGCTCTCGCAAGTTAAGCGTGACATCGCTCGCGTGAAGACTGTGCTCAACCAGCAGGCAGGTAAGTGATCATGGCTGAAGCCGAAAAGACTGTCCGTACGCTGACTGGCCGTGTTGTCAGCGACAAGATGGACAAAACCATCACCGTACTGATCGAGCGTCGCGTTAAGCACCCGATCTACGGTAAATATGTTAAGCGTTCGACTAAGCTGCACGCGCACGACGAAACCAACCAGTGCCACATCGGCGACAAAGTCACTATTCGTGAAACTCGTCCGCTGGCCAAGACCAAGTCTTGGGCACTGGTTGATGTTCTCGAACGCGCTGTGGAAGTCTAAGGACTAGGGGTCGGAGAAATTATATGATTCAGACTCAATCCATGCTCGATGTGGCCGATAACAGCGGCGCTCGCCGTGTTATGTGCATCAAGGTGCTGGGTGGCTCCCATCGTCGTTACGCTGGTATCGGTGACATCATCAAAGTTACCGTGAAGGAAGCAATTCCTCGCGGTAAAGTGAAAAAAGGCCAAGTGATGACTGCTGTTGTAGTCCGCACTCGTCACGGCGTACGCCGTGCTGATGGCTCCATTATCCGCTTTGATGGCAACGCTGCTGTTCTTCTGAACAACAAGCAAGAGCCGATCGGCACCCGTATCTTTGGGCCAGTGACCCGTGAACTTCGTACTGAGAAGTTCATGAAGATCGTCTCGCTCGCCCCAGAAGTGCTGTAAGGAGATCCGACATGCAAAAGATTCGTCGTGACGACGAGATCATCGTGATCGCCGGCAAAGACAAAGGTAAGCGCGGTAAGGTGCTTAAGGTTCTCGCTAATAACCGTCTGGTTATCGGCGGTCTGAACCTGGTTAAGCGTCATACCAAGCCTAACCCGATGTCGGGCGTACAAGGCGGTATCGTCGAAAAAGAAGCTCCACTGGACGCTTCTAACGTCGCCATTTTCAACGGCGAAACCAACAAGGCTGACCGCGTTGGTTTCAAAGTAGAAGACGGCAAGAAAATTCGTGTCTTCAAGTCGACCCAAAAAGCGGTTGATGCTTGAACACTGCTAGGTAGAAGACCATGGCACGACTAAAAGAGATTTACTGGAAAGAAATCGCACCGAAACTTAAGGAAGAACTTAAGCTTTCGAACGTGATGGAAGTTCCACGCGTTACCAAAATCACCCTGAACATGGGTCTGGGCGAAGCGGTCGGTGACAAAAAAGTCATCGAGCACGCTGTTGCTGACCTGGAAAAGATCACCGGTCAAAAAGTCGTTGTGACTTACGCTCGGAAATCCATCGCTGGCTTTAAAGTCCGTGAAGGTTGGCCGATCGGCGTCAAAGTGACTCTGCGCCGTGAGCGTATGTATGAATTCCTGGATCGTCTGCTGTCGATCTCCCTGCCTCGGGTTCGCGACTTCCGCGGCCTGAATGCCAAGTCCTTCGATGGTCGTGGTAACTACAGCATGGGCGTGAAAGAGCAGATCATCTTCCCGGAAATCGACTACGACAAGATCGATGCTCTCCGCGGTCTGGACATCACCCTGACCACCACTGCCAAGAACGATGATGAAGGTCGCGCCCTGTTGCGTGCTTTCAAATTCCCGTTCCGCAACTGATTGGAGTAGGACCATGGCCAAGATGAGCATGAAAAACCGCGAGCTGAAGCGTCAGCTCACGGTTGCCAAGTACGCCAAGAAGCGTGCAGCACTGAAAGCAATCATCGTTGATCTGAACGCAAGTCCAGAAGCGCGCTGGGAAGCTACAGTTGCTCTGCAGAAGCAGCCACGTGACGCAAGCGCTTCGCGCATGCGTAACCGCTGCCGCCTGACCGGTCGTCCACACGGCGTTTACCGCAAGTTCGGCCTCGGCCGTAACAAACTGCGTGAAGCGGCAATGCGTGGTGACGTACCAGGTCTGGTTAAAGCCAGCTGGTAAGTACTTTCAACGTCCAGGTGGGCAGAATCGCAAGATACTGACCGCCGGTGACCTTGAATCTGGATCAAGCCCCTTTTGGGGCTTGTTTCATTTCCGGAGTATGTCTAAAATACGCGGCTCGCCTGAGCCCGTGTTTTTTATGGCCGGAGATTCTCGGCGACATATGTAGCCGCAAGGCTAATTTTTTTGTATTAGGAGCGTCTAGCCCATGAGTATGCAGGACCCGTTAGCGGACATGCTAACTCGTATCCGTAATGCCCAGATGGCTGAAAAGTCCGTCGTAAGCATGCCATCTTCCAAGTTGAAGGTAGCTGTTGCCAAAGTCCTGAAAGACGAAGGCTACATTGCGGGTTATCAGATCAGCAGCGAAACCAAGCCACTGCTGTCCATCGAGCTGAAGTACTTCGAAGGCCGTTCGGTCATTGAAGAAGTGAAGCGCGTTAGCCGTCCAGGCCTGCGTCAGTACAAGTCCGCTGAAGATCTGCCGAAAGTTCGTGGCGGTCTGGGCGTGTCTATCGTCTCCACCAACAAAGGTGTGATGACGGATCGTGCTGCGCGCGCTGCCGGTGTCGGCGGCGAAGTTCTTTGCACTGTGTTCTAAGGGGGGATAAGCATGTCTCGCGTCGCTAAGAACCCCGTTAAGCTGCCAGCCGGTGTCGAAGTAAAATTCGCAGGCCAACAGCTTTCGGTGAAGGGTGCCAAGGGCACTCTTGAACTGAACATCCATTCGTCCGTTGAGATCGTTGAAGAAGCTGGTGAGCTGCGTTTCGCTGCTCGCAATGGCGATCAACAAACTCGCGCAATGGCCGGTACCACGCGTGCGTTGGTAAACAACATGGTCCAAGGCGTAAGCCAAGGCTTCGAGCGTAAGCTCCAGCTGGTCGGTGTTGGTTACAAAGCGCAAGCAAAAGGCACGGTTTTGAACCTGGCCCTTGGCTTCTCGCACCCAGTGGATTACGAACTGCCGGAAGGCATCACCGCTGAGACCCCTAGCCAAACCGATATCCTGATCAAGGGTATTGATAAGCAGCTGGTAGGTCAGGTGGCCGCTGAGATCCGCGACTTCCGTCCACCAGAGCCGTACAAAGGCAAAGGTGTGCGCTACGCGGACGAAGTCGTCCGTCGTAAAGAAGCCAAGAAGAAGTAGGGCATAGCAAATGACCGACAAAAAAGTTACTCGACTGCGTCGCGCTCGCAAAGCACGCCTGAAAATGCACGAACTCGAAGTCGTGCGTCTCTGCGTGTACCGCTCGTCGCAGCACATCTACGCCCAGGTCATCTCGGCCGACGGCAACAAAGTCCTGGCCAGCGCCTCGACTTTGGATAAAGAACTGCGTGATGGTGCCACCGGCAACATCGACGCGGCCACAAAGGTTGGCCAGCTGGTCGCTACACGTGCTAAGGCCGTGGGCGTCTCGCAAGTGGCTTTCGACCGCTCTGGCTTCAAGTACCACGGTCGCGTGAAAGCGCTGGCTGATGCTGCTCGTGAAGCTGGGCTGGAGTTCTAAGTTATGTCAAATAACGACCAAAAGCGCGACGAAGGCTACATTGAGAAGCTGGTTCAAGTTAACCGCGTAGCCAA
Organism: Pseudomonas edaphica; assembly: GCF_005863185.1. Taxonomy (GTDB): domain Bacteria; phylum Pseudomonadota; class Gammaproteobacteria; order Pseudomonadales; family Pseudomonadaceae; genus Aquipseudomonas; species Aquipseudomonas edaphica. The sequence goes on along the minus strand of NZ_VBVZ01000035.1, from coordinate 1,679 downwards.
AACCGTTAAAGGCGGCCGTATCTTCACTTTCACCGCGTTGACCGTGGTAGGTGATGGTAAAGGGCGTGTTGGCTTCGGCCGTGGCAAGTCACGTGAAGTGCCTGCCGCGATCCAGAAGGCAATGGAAGCTGCTCGTCGCAACATGATCCAAGTTGATCTGAACGGCACCACGCTGCAGTACGCAATGAAGTCCGCTCACGGCGCTTCGAAGGTGTACATGCAGCCTGCTTCTGAAGGTACCGGTATCATCGCTGGCGGCGCTATGCGTGCTGTCCTCGAGGTTGCTGGCGTTCAGAACGTTCTGGCCAAGTGCTACGGCTCGACTAACCCGGTAAACGTGGTTCACGCCACTTTCAAGGGTTTGAAAGCTATGCAATCTCCTGAGTCCATCGCTGCCAAGCGTGGTCTGACTGTCAAGGAGATCTTCTGATCATGGCTACCGTTAAAGTAACGCTGATCAAAAGCATGACCGGCCGCATCCCTAACCACAAACTGTGTGTTAAAGGTTTGGGTCTGCGTCGCATCGGTCACACTGTAGAAGTCCAGGATACTCCCGAGAATCGCGGGATGATCAACAAGGCTTACTACATGCTGCGTGTAGAGGGTTAATCGATGAAACTCAATGATCTGAGTCCAGCGCCGGGTTCCCGTCGCGAAAAGCATCGTCCGGGCCGTGGTATCGGTAGCGGTTTGGGTAAGACTGGTGGCCGTGGCCACAAAGGTCAAACCTCCCGCTCCGGTGGCACCATTGCTCCTGGCTTTGAAGGCGGTCAACAGCCGCTGCATCGTCGCCTGCCTAAGTTCGGTTTCGTATCCCTGAAAGCCATGGATCGCGCAGAAGTGCGTCTGTCCGAGCTGGCTAAAGTGGAAGGCGACATCGTTACTGTGCAGACCCTGAAAGATGCCAACGTGATCAACGTCAACGTACAACGTGGGAAAATCATGTTGTACGGTGAAGTGACTCGCGCTGTCACTATCGGCAAGGGAATCCGCGCCACCAAAGGTGCGCGTTCGGCTATCGAAGCAGCTGGCGGCAAGTTCGAGGAATAAATGGCTAAGCAAGGTGCTCTCTCAGCGCTCGGCAAAGGCGGTATGTCTGAACTTTGGGCTCGTCTGCGTTTTCTGTTCCTGGCGATTATCGTCTACCGAATAGGCGCACACATCCCGGTTCCAGGTATCAACCCGGACCGACTCGCAGACCTGTTTCGACAGAATGAGGGGACCATTCTTAGCTTGTTCAACATGTTTTCCGGCGGCGCGCTGGAACGGATGAGCATCTTTGCATTGGGGATCATGCCGTACATTTCGGCATCGATCATCATGCAGTTGATGACCGCCGTGAGCCCGCAGCTGGAGCAGTTGAAGAAGGAAGGTGAAGCTGGCCGTCGCAAGATTAGCCAGTACACCCGCTACGGCACTGTCGTTCTCGCCCTGGTTCAAGCTATCGGCATGTCCGTTGGCCTGGCGGGGCAGGGCGTTGCGTTCACTGGTGACTTTGGCTTCTATTTCGTCGCGGTATCCACGTTTGTGGCTGGCGCGATGTTCATGATGTGGCTGGGTGAGCAGATTACTGAGCGTGGTGTTGGCAACGGTATCTCGATGTTGATTTTCGCAGGTATCGTCGCCGGTCTTCCGAGAGCAATCGGGCAGTCTTTCGAGTCTGCACGTCAGGGTGATAT
>NZ_VBVZ01000359.1 GCF_005863185.1 Pseudomonas edaphica | reverse complement strand
CCTGGGCATACCAGCAATTATTCGATTGTTTGAGGCGCACACCCCCGCTGCACCACCCACGCCAGCGGCAACGTCACCAACAACATGCCCGCCAATACCATCACCGCCACCGGCACGCCCAGTGCATCGCCCACACCACCAAACAGAACCGGCGCCAGCGCGCCGCCGCCGATCGTACCGGTGTAGAACACAGCAAACGCCTGCTCGCGTTTTCCCGCCGCTGCCAGGTCCGGCACGGCGCCGTACAGCACTGAGGAGGTGCCATTGAGCACCAACCCTAGCAGTGGCAGCATCACCATCAGTCCATGCAGCGGCAGGTACACGGCGGTAATGATCAGCAGCGCCGTGCTGGTTTCCGTCAGCCATACGGTTTTCATCATGCCGATGCGGGCACCGAGGTAGCCGCAGAGCAATTTGCCGAACGCGCCACCGATAAACAGCAGCGTCAACGCCAGGCCGATGCCGGCAGTTCCCGCGCCTTTGGCTTGCAGCAGAAACGGCAGGAAGGTGAGAAAGCCCATGCGCACGGCGCTGTCGAGCGTGCCGGTAAGCATCAGGGCGCGCAGGCCGGTAATGGAACCGGTTCCGCTGAGGGGTTTGGCTTTTTTTACAGAAGCGGTTTCGGACATTTGCGCAGGCACTAGCCACCACAACAACCCCGCCGCCGCCACGCCGAGCAAGCCCAACAGTGTGGCACTGGCGCGCCAACTGATGACGGTGAGCAGCAAGCCGACCAACCCCGGGATCAGGGTTTTGCCGATATCGCCGGAAAAGTTGTATTGGGACAGGGCTTGCTTGACCCCGCCGCCGTCCTCATAAGCATCAGTAATCATCGAAGAGGCTAATGGGTGTTGGGTGCTGGCGCCCAAACCGCCTAACAGCAACGCCAATAGCAGCATGATCAGCCCAGTGGCCTGCCCCACCAACAAATAAGCGACGCCAGCAAGCGCCGTGCCGCCCACCAGCATCGGCATGCGCCCCCATCGTCGGGCGGCGCGGCTGGCCATCAGTTGAAACACGGCCATCATCCCGGAATAGGCACCGCGCAACAGCCCGATCTGCGCGTAGGAAAGAGCGAACTGTGCCTGCCAAATGGGCAGCAGCACGTAGATCACATCCGTGAGGCCATCGTGTACGGCATGGGCGCCGCACCCGGCGATCAGCGAGCGGCGGCGGTTTGAGGTTTCGCGGGCAGGCACGGCGCTGGTGTCGGTCATGATGCTTGGATCAACTCAGGTTTAAGGGGCTTCCAGCCCGTCAGGGCGATCAGCAACGTCAGCAGTTGAAAGCCGATAATCAGCGCTACACACCCAGCCCAGCCCCAGCGCTCCCACATCAAGGCGGGGACGATGGCACCACAACTGCCGCCCAGGTAATAACAGGTGAGGTAAACGCCCACGGCGCCTGCCTTGTTGGCCTGCACGGTGGCACTGATGAACGCGTTGGCGGCGGCCTGGGCGAGAAAGACACCGGTCGAACTGAGCGCCAGGCCCGCCACGATGCACCCCAGCGACGGCGCCAGGGTCAGTGCCGAGCCACTGATACCCAGCACGGCAGCCACAGCCAGCAGATCGGCGTGGGGCCGCGCTTTGCTGAGGCGGCCGGCGATAGGGATCACGATCAAGGCCAGCAGAAACACCATGTACAGCGTGCCCAAGGCCGCAGGCCCGAGGTTGAAAGGCGGTAGGCCAAGGTAGAGTCCCGCGTAGGTAAATGCCGCAACCTGGGAGAACAACACACAAAACCCTACGGCGTAGGCAGCTACCAATGGCTTGCGAAAAACGCCTGACGAAGCAGCCTTGACCGGTGCGACTCGCGGCGGGTTATCGGGCAGCAAAAACTGAATGAACCCACCGACCATCAAACTCAATACGGCCAACAATTCAAAGGCCTCGCGCCAGCCGACATATTCGGTCATCACGCCGGTGACGAAGCGCCCGGCGAACCCGCCCAGTACGGTGCCCGCCACATAGAGGCTGGTGACTTCGGTCACCGTGGCGCCGTGCCAGCGGTCGCCGATGTAAGCCACGCTGGTGGCAAACACCACCGGGATCAACATGCCTTCCACAAAGCGCCACACCAACACTTCGGCAAAGCTGCCGGCGTAGGCGGTCATCAGCGCGGGCACGGCCAGTAACAGCGCGGTCACAGCGATGACCGTACGCTGCTGGAAACGCCCGGTCAGCCGGCCGACAAATGGCGCGGTCACTGCCACCGCCAGGGTGGTGACCGTGATACTCCAGCCCGCCGCCCTGGCGCTGATATGAAACTGCTCGGCGAACGTGGTCAGGATGCTCTGGGTGGCATACAGGTTTAGAAACGCCGCGCAGCCACACAGGAACAGGGCAAGACGGGCACAATGCAGGCGCGGTTTCATGAAACCTCTCGTTTTATTTTGTGAGGTCTTTATAGAATGGCCAGCGGGTCTTAAACCAATACCGAATTCGAACCGATCAATACCCAGGGATCAGGATGCTCGACCTACGCAAGCTGCGTTACTTTCTGACGGTCGCCGAAGAACTGCACTTCGGTCGCGCAGCCCTTCGCCTGCACCTGGCCCAGCCGCCGTTGACCCGGCAGATCTCGGCGCTGGAAACGGAGTTGGGCTTCAAGTTGTTTGATCGCACCAGCCGCACGGTTTCCCTCACCGCCCAGGGCCGTTCGTTCTTGCCCTATGCGCGTAGCGTGTTGGAACAGGTGGAGCTGGCACAGGTAATCGCCGGTAAATTGGCCGCCGGGACCGCCGGGCAACTGACCTTGGGTTACGTCAGTTCGATCGCGCTGTCGGACCTGTTCAGCCAGGCGATCCAGGCCTTCGCCCAGGGTTTTCCCGATGTGCAGTTGACCTTGGTGGAGTGCGCTTCCGGCAGCCTGGGCGCACAGGTGGCAGATGGGCGCCTGGATGTCGGCCTGAGTCGTCTGCTGCCGCAAAGCCAGGCCGTGCAAGCGCTGTCGCTGGGTGAGGAGCGCTTGTGGGCGGCGGTTTCCAGTGAAAGTCCGTTAGCCGGCCAAACGCAGGTGAGCCTGGCGCAGCTCAGTGCTTACCCGCTGATTCTGTTTCCGCCCGATTACGGGTCGGGGTTGAACCAGTCGATCGAGCAGTTGTACCGACACCACGGCGTGCCCCTGCGTGCGGGGCCGACCGGGCGGCAGATCACTTCGATCATTGCGTTGGTGGCCGCCGGGCAAGGCGTGGCATTGGTGCCCGAATGCACGCAGAGCTTGATGAACAAGGGTGTCACCTATAAGCCCATGGTCGAGGTGGATGCCTGTGCGCAGCTGTTGGTGCTGACGCCTGCGGCCAGAAAAAGCCTGTTGGCTGACGCATTTCTCGCCGTTCTCACCCAGGTCTTAAACAACGAGTAACACTTCGAAAACCCTCGCAATACCTCTCTGCACCACCGTTTCCACGGGCTCATACACTTCATTGAGCACTTACCGAAATGCCGGTCATCGATCGTCGGTAGGTAGAGTGTTGATAATTTATTTTCAGTGGTTATAGTCACCACCAACACACACCACAAGGAGGTGCTGTGGATAGCCGATATTTGATAGGTCACATTGTTGCGGATGGCTGGTACCTGGTACGCACCCGAGGCAGTCACCGCCACTTCAAACACCCGACCAAACCGGGGCTGGTGACGATTCCTCATCCAAAGAAAGACCTGTTGGACAAGACCGCCAAGAGTATTTTGAAACAGGCGCTGCTGAGCTGAGCGCCCCTGGAGAGCAATAGACATGTTTTACCCCATCGCAATTTCAACCGGTGACGAGGACCACGCCTGGGGTGTGGAAGTGCCGGATATTCCTGGCTGCTACTCCGCCGGCGACGACCTGGACGACGCCATGGCCATGGCCCGCGAAGCGATCGAAGGGCACTTTGAAATCCTTGCAGAGGATGGCGCGCCGATTCCCACCGCTCAGAAAGTCACCCTGCACGCGGCCAACCAGGCATATGCCGGCTGCATTTGGGCCGTGGTTGATATTGATGTCACTAAATATCTGGGCAAAGCGCAGAAGCTCAATATCACCCTGCCGGGTTACCTGCTGAATCGAATTGATGAATACGTGTTGCATCATCCTGAAGAAAAAAGCCGTTCCGGCTTTCTGGCATCGGCAGCACTAAAGGTTCTGCAGCAGGAACATTGACTTAAGCAAATTCCTAAAGCGACGAAGACGACCTTCGTTAAAAATGCGCACATATCTTACCCATGAGCAGAGCCAATGCGCGTGCCTGTACAAAAAACTGAGAGCCAAGTCGTTAGAAAGGTGGTGGGGCTGGTATTGATCATTCCACTGCTGTTACCGCTGACGCCAATCCCTTTCGGCCTGAGGAGCCTGGCGTCGATAGCGGCTCTGGCGGGATCCATCTATGGCGTCTGGTATTCAAGGCAGAACGCCAGCCGAGGCATCACACTCTGCGCAACCGCACTTGCGCTACTTAACCTCGGTTCATGGGTAGCACTGTCGACGCCCTCGATCGTCTGGTTCATCTATTTCGTCGCTTGGGCCTATGGTTCCGGTAACTGGATTCACTGGAGCATTTAGTCCCAGTAGAATTTGACCGCAAGAAACTGGGTTTCCCAACCGCCCACAAGGTGGATAGTGGCCCCCTACATCTTCAAGGAGCCCGCTCATGCCCTACCAATACAAGCTCATGCCTTCCCCCGTCGGCCAGCTCACCCTGGTGGCGCGCAACGGCAAACTCAGCGCCATCCTGTGGGAAAAAGAACGCGCCAATCGCGTGCGTCTGGGCGAGTTGCATCTAGCCGACGACAGCCCGGTGTTATTGGAAGCCGAGCGCCAGCTACGGGAATACTTTACCGGCACCCGCAATCAGTTCGATCTGGCGTTGGACTTCGACGGCACCGATTTCCAAAAACAAGTCTGGCAGGCACTGCTGACCATCCCCTTCGGCGAAACCCGCAGCTACAGCCAGATTGCCCAGCAGATCGGCAACCCCAAGGCCGTGCGCGCGGTAGGCGCAGCCAATGGCCGCAACCCCATCTCGATCGTCGCGCCCTGCCACCGGGTGATCGGTGCTTCGGGCGGGCTGACCGGGTTTGCCGGTGGGCTTGAGGCCAAGCAGTATTTGCTGGCGCTTGAGGATCGCGGCCAGGCAAAGCTGGCCCTCTGATTACGCGTCTGCAAGGGCGTCACGGGTAAAGGCCTGGCACTCGTACAAAGGTTCGAAACCTAGTTGCCGGTACAGCGCGAAGGCACCCTGCGAGGCTTCTAGAAAGCATCGCAGGGCCCCGAGGCTCGACGCGTGCAGCAGAGCGGCATGGATCAATCGAGTGGCGTACCCTCTGCCACGCAAGCCCATGAGTGTGCCGATATCGCTAAGCCGGGCCTCACCATCACACAGGGACAGCACCAGCGAAGACCTTACCTGCCCCTCATCGGACAAGATGAAGTGGTAAAGCGCCTCACCCGCGTCCAGGGCCCGCTGGTGGCGGACCTGATAACGCGCAACCTCCTCGGGCAGCCTCATGAACGCACTGCCAAAGGGCTCAGCCCAATCGTTCATGTTCCGCGTGAGCTGGACCTGCACACCGCTCTCGCCCACCCATGGCGCCAGGCACGCCAGGTCACCCACCATCGCGGTGGTCTTTTCGACCGGCTTAAAGCCGTGTGCCAAAAACACCTCACCCAGCGCTTCGACCTGTTCCTCATGGATCACCACGCGTATTGCCTGCGTGGTACGCCGGATAAGCTCCAGCGGTGCGGCCAAAGCGTTATCCAGCAAAGTGCTGCCAACCCGGATAAACAACAAATTGAACGGGCTGAAATACTCATCCGTGAAATAAGCATTGATGCCGCCGCTGTATCGACGATGCGTTGGGCACACCGCGGCAAAAAAATGCTCTTCGGTTTTACCGTAGAGCGTGGGCAAATCGCAGGCGGCGTTAGCGTGCATGGGAGAACATCCGGATAAAAAAACCAGTCTTGCTCCCGCCATTCAAAGGCGCAGTAGGCCAATTCCTAAGATAGCCGGAGGAAAAAGCACGACATTGTTCTAACCCTAAAATGTAAAAAGAAATTTCGAAGCGGGCCTGCGGTCCATAATTTCATCACCCTCCGGTCAAGGAAAAACGGTCATGAAATTCTCTGCAGTCTCCCAATCTCTGTCCCGCTGGGCAGGCAGTGCCCGCACGTTCTACGTGGCTGTCGCACTGATTTTCCTGTGGAGCCTCAGCGGGCCATATTTCCACTACAACGACACCTGGCAACTGATCATCAATACCTCGACCACCATCATCACCTTCCTGATGGTGTTCCTGATCCAGAACACGCAAAACCGCGACAACGACATCCTGCATATCAAGATCGACGAGTTGCTGCGCGTCTCCAAGGATGCGCAAAACGCCGTGCTGAGCCTCGATGGCCTGGACCGTAAGGAACTGGAAAAACTGCGCAGCGAATACCGCAGCAT
>NZ_VBVZ01000358.1 GCF_005863185.1 Pseudomonas edaphica | reverse complement strand
TCGCAAGTGAAGGGTTCTTCCAGGAACACCAGCTTGCCATTACCGACTTTCTTCTCGGCGACCACGTTGTAAGGTGCGTCATACACAAAGGCATCGGCCTTGCCGTTGACCACGTCCAGCACGCCTTCCTGCTCGTTGTCATAGCCGTGGTACTTGGCTTTGGAGATCAGTTTCCTGGCAACCATCTCGCCGGTAGTGCCGAGCTTGGAGGTCAGGCGGTATTTCTCGTCGTTCAAATCTTTGTAGGACTTGATCGTGCCTTCCAGGTCCTTGCGAATCAGCAGGGTCTGGCCGACCACGATGAAGGGTTCGCTGAAGTTCAGGCGCAGGTTGCGTTCCTGAGTCAGGGTCATACCGCTGCCGATCATGTCGAACTTGCCGGTCAGGAAGGCTGGGATAATGCCGTCATAGCCGGTGGACACCAACTCCAGCTTGACGCCCATGGACTTGGCCATGGCCTTGAGAATGTCGACTTCAAAGCCGATGATTTCACCGCGCTTGTCGGTCATTTCGAACGGCATGTAGGTCGGGTCCATGCCGACTTTCAGCGTGCCGCGCTTGACCGCATCGTCGATGGCGCCCGCATGCGCCGCAGTGGCCGCGACCAGCGCGGTGACGCCGAGCATCAGCATCGAAAGATACTTTTTCAAAATCAAGTCCCCTGAAAGATTCTTATAAGGCCGGCGCGCAAAAGGGCTGCACCCATTCGGGGTGCGATCCTAACCCACTCGTTGCCCGTCACAAAGGTTTCACGGGTAAATGTTATCGGCGCATGTCGCAAAAGCCCCACAATGGTGCATCACTGCGCAGGGGCTAGACACATCAGCGCAACAGGCCGGCAATTCATTGATGTGTAAGCAGTTATGACGCTTAGTCGATCTCCGCCATCCAGTCCGTGTCCTTGAACCACTTGTCGTGCAGCCGATCGTAGGTGCCATCCTGGGCAATTTGATTGAGGAAGTGGTTGATCCAGTTGAGGCTGTCGTAGTCGCCTTTTTTCAGGCCAAACGCCAGAGGCTCAAAGGTAAACGGTTGCTCAAGGGCAAAGAGCCGGTGGTTTTCCGGCCTGGCCAGCGCAATCAGGTTGTAGGGTGCGTCATGGACGAAGGCGTCGGCCTTGCCCTCGACCACTTGGCGCACGCCTTCTTCCGGCGTGGTAAAAGTGCTCAGGCGCGCCGCGCCCAAAAACCGCTGCGCAGCCGCTTCGCCGGTCGTGCCTTCAGTCGCGGCGATGCGGTAACCCGCCTCGTCGAGATCTTCGATGCTGGCAATCTTGCCGGCCAGGCTGGGGTTCAGCAGCACGGTCTGGCCGACCACAATAAAGGAGTCGCTGAAGTTCAGCTTGAGGTTGCGCTCCTGCGTCACCGTCATGCCGCTGCCGATCAGGTCGAACTTCTTCGCCATCAGCCCCGGTAGCAACTCGGTATATGGCACCGCGACCAGTTCAAGCTCGACGCCCAACGCGCGGCTCATCGCCTGCAGCAAGTCGATTTCGAAACCGACGATGCGGCCCTGCTTGTCCTTCATTTCAAAGGGCACATAGGTGGGCGTGGTGCCGACTTTAAGCACACCGCGTCGAACCGCCTCATCGAGGGCACCAGCGCTCAACCAGCCTGCGTAAATCAATGCGATGACGCCGCTCAGCACCGCCAAACAATACCTTTTGATCATTAATCCCCCTGCGACCTAGTCAATTTGGGGGCGATGCTACCCCAGCGACAGGCACGGCAATACGCTTCGAACAAAGGTCTTTTGTTTCGAAATAACAAGGGGTTAGCGTTATCAAGAAGATGTTCTAAACGCTGTAGGACCAGCGCATCTAACGCCCCCGAGGTGAGCCCTCGGGGGCGTCGGAATCAGGCCGGTTGGGCCTGGGAAGACAGCGGTTGCAGCGGCAGCAATGGCGCGTGCGGATCAGCCTTGACCGAAGCACGCCAGGCACCGAGCCACTCGGCGTGACCTTCAGTCCACACCTGCTGATGCAGGCGAGCCAAGGCTACCGGGTCGCTGAGCAATGCCAGGCGCTCGCCGTTGTTGAGGCCAGCGGGGCCGACTTTCAGCGCGTGGCGCACACGTTCCTGACGCAAGTGCTCGATGGGCTCCGCCTCACGGTGACGCGAGGTCGCCAGGGCACAGGCCAGTGCGTTTTGCTGCGGGTCGACCACCGAGCGCACAAACCCGTCATTGAGGGCGTGCCAACGGTTTTCGTGGGTGTATTGCTCGGTCGACAGCAAGGCTTGCGGCGGGTTGTATTCCTCTGGGATCAGGAACAGGCTCTCGTCGCGAGACTTGAGGCCCAGCTTGACCCGGCTGGAGATCACCGACACCGGAATCGACAGCATCAGCGAGCCGACGATCGGAATCAGCCACCACAGGAAGCTTGGGTTCAACCACACCACCAACAGTGCCCACAGAAAGCCCAGCAGGGTCTGTGGACCGTGGCGCTTGACTGCCTCGCTCCATGGCGTGGAGTCGTCGTCACGCTGCGGCGAGTTCCAGGTCGCAGCCCAGCCCAGGAACGCGGCGAGCACGAAACGGGTGTGGAAGATCATGCGCACCGGCGCCAGCAGCATGGAGAACAGCATCTCCAGCAGCATCGACAAGGTCACCTTGAACTTGCCACCGAACTCTTTCGCGCCCTTGGCCCAGATCAGGATGATGCTGAGCAATTTAGGCAGAAACAACAGCACGATGGTGGTGGAGAACAGCGCCACCGCCTTGTCCGGGTGCCATTGTGGCCACAGCGGGTACAGCTGGCGTGGCGCCATGAAGTACTGCGGCTCCATCAAGGTGTTCACCGCCAGCAACGCCGTCGACAGCACCAGGAAGAAGAACCACAACGGCGCCGACAGGTAGGACATCACGCCGGTCAGGAACACCGCACGGTGCACCGGGTGCATGCCTTTGACCAGGAACAGGCGGAAGTTCATCAGGTTGCCGTGGCACCAGCGACGGTCACGCTTGAGTTCATCCAGCAGGTTCGGCGGCAGTTCTTCGTAGCTGCCCGGCAGGTCATAAGCAATCCACACGCCCCAGCCGGCACGGCGCATCAGCGCGGCTTCAACGAAGTCGTGGGAGAGGATCGCACCGGCAAACGCGCCTTTACCCGGCAACGGCGCCAGGGCGCAGTGCTCGATAAACGGCTTCATACGAATGATGGCGTTGTGACCCCAGTAGTGGGATTCACCCAACTGCCAGAAGTGCAGGCCAGCGGTAAACAGCGGGCCATAAACACGGGTGGCGAACTGCTGCATGCGCGCATACAGGGTGTCCATGCCCGACGCACGTGGCGCGGTCTGGATGATCCCGGCATCCGGCGTGGCTTCCATCAAGCGCACCAGGCTGGTGAGGCATTCACCACTCATCACGCTGTCGGCGTCGAGCACCACCATGTACTTGTATTCACCGCCCCAGCGACGGCAGAAGTCGTCGAGGTTGCCGCTCTTGCGCTTTACGCGACGGCGACGGCGGCGATAGAAGATCTTGCCGAAACCACCGGCTTCGCGGCACACATCAAGCCAGGCTTGCTGTTCAGCGATGCAGATATCGGCTTCGTTACTGTCGCTGAGCACGAAGAAATCGAAACGGTCCAGGTCGCCAGTGGCGGCTACCGATTCGAAAGTAGCGCGCAGGCCGGCAAATACCCGGGGCACGTCTTCGTTGCAGATCGGCATCACCAGCGCAGTGCGGGCATCCTTTGGAATCGGCTCGTCACCAGCACTTTTACCGGAGATCCGGTATTTATCGTGGCCGGTCAGCAGCTCCAGGAAGCCCATCAGCGCGGTCCAGAAACCGGCCGACACCCAGCAGAACAGAATCCCGAACATGATCAGGATGCTGGTTTGCAAGGCGTAAGGCAGCACCTGGGTGGCCGTTTGCAGCAGGGTCTGGTTGCGGATTTCGTCGAAGTCGACCAGCGACCAGCCCTGGTACGGCATGATGCCTTTCATGTACCAGCCGGCCACAATGGTCTGGCCGAGCATCAGCACCAGCAGGATATAGCGACGGATCGAACCCACGGTACGCCAGCGTGCTGCCGGCAATACGCGCTCATCCTTCGGCGGGGCCGGAGGGTTGGTGCGACCGGTCATCCGGCGCCAACCACGCACCAGGATATTGGTACGCCATGGCTCCGGCACCACTTTGGTCCGACGGATCGGCGGCGTGGCCTTCAGGCAAACCCGGCCGTTAGCGTCAAGCGCCAGCATCTCGGCGTCTTGCAGCTCTTCGGCGGTATTGAGCGTCAACCGGCGGCCGACCGAGGCTTGGGCGGCCTCGGTGGGTGCGTCGAACGTCTTTGACGACAAGCGTTCGTGCAGCTCGCTGAAGGAGGTGCAGCCCGCCAGTTCGGCGCGCTGCTCTGCGGTCATCGGGAGGTGCGCCAGGTACTCGGACAGGGTCTCTGGCGTGGCTTGAGAATTACTCATCGGCAGGCAACTGATAGCTCCAGGTTTCGGTCAGGACGTGTTCGGTCTTTTCCGGCTCCGGATTGGCGGGGGCAGCCTCTGGCTGCTTGGCGTCCTTGTCTTTCGCTTCCTTGGCGTCTTTCCTGGCCTGTTTTTCGTGTTGCTTGGCCAGCAGCTTGTCGGCCTTGAGCACTTGGGTCGAGACCTTCTCAGGCTCAGCTTTCACGATGTCTTCGACCAGCGCGGCACGCATTTCGGTGGGCTTGCCTGCGTCCTTGATCTTCATGCGCAGGGTCAGGCGCCAGCCTTTGGTGTGCTCGTTGTAGCGCACGCTGTTTTCAACGATTTCGGCGTTGTCGCCCACGCTCACCTGGCTGCGCACTGGCGCATCCGGTGGCAGGTTCTTCAGGGACGGGCCCTCGAAGTCCACCAGGTAGGCCACGCTGCCGTCAGGCTGGCGGATCAGGTTGGATTGCTTCACGTCACCGGTGGAGCGCAAGGTCTGCTTGACCCAGGCGCTGTCGGCCGGGTGCAGGTCTTTCTCGTCCATGGTCCAGTGCAAGCGGTAGCTGACGTCCAGCGGCTCGCCGACTTTCGGCAGCTCGGCCGGGCTCCAGAACGCAACGATGTTGTCGTTGGTTTCGTCGGCGGTCGGAATCTCTACCAGGTCGACAGAACCCTTGCCCCAGTCGCCTTCAGGTTCGATCCAGGCGCTTGGGCGCTTGTCGTAGTTGTCGTCCAGGTCTTCGTAGTGGCTGAAGTCGCGGCCACGTTGCAGCAGGCCGAAGCCACGCGGGTTTTCAACGGCGAAGTTGCTGACCGACAGGTGTTTAGGGTTGTTCAGTGGGCGCCAGATCCACTCGCCATTGCCGGCATGGATCGACAGGCCGCTGGAATCGTGCAATTCACGACGGTAGTTGAGCACCTTGGACGGCTGGTTTGCGCCGAACAAGTACATGCTGGTCAGCGGGGCGATGCCCAGCTTGCTGACCTTGTCACGCAGGAACATCTGGGATTTGACGTCGACAATGGTGTCGGTGCCCGGGCGCAGGGTCAGGCGATAGGCGCCGGTTGCGCGTGGCGAGTCCAGCAGGGCGAAGATCACCAGCTGTTTCTCGCCCGGTTTTGGGCGTTCAATCCAGAACTCGGTGAAACGCGGGAATTCTTCACCGGACGGCAATGCAGTGTCGATCGCCATGCCACGGGCCGACAGGCCATAGGCCTGGCCTTTGCCGACGACGCGGAAGTAGCTGGCGCCGAGCATGGTCATGATTTCGTCTTGCTTGTCGGCCTTGTTGATCGGGTACAGCACACGGAAACCGGCATAACCCAGCTGTTCGGTGGCTTTAGGATCAAATTTCACATCGCCGAAATCGAAACGATTTGGGTCGTACTTGATTTCCTGGACGCTGTCGGCGGTCACTTCGTTGATTTTCACCGGCGTGTCAAAGTGCATGCCCTGGTGATAGAAGGACAGCTTGAATGGCGTGTTCTGATCGGCCCACTCGGCTTTTTCGTTGCGGAAACGAATCTTCTGATAGTCCGCGAATTTCATTTCGCGAAATTCGTTCGGCAGATTGCTGCGCGGAGCTTCGTATTTCTGCCCGGCCAGCTCTTTTGCCTTGGCCGACACATCATCCAGACTGAATGCCCACAGTTGACCCGCCCCGAACAGGCAAAACAGGGCAGAGCCCGTTACCAGTGCGTTTCGTAACCGTTTGGCAGACAATTTTGGTGCATTACAGGGACTAACAATCACGAGCAACCCTCGCCGAAAACAGATCAAAAAACCAACGGCCAGCTATCTATATGCCAGGTTGGCGAGCATTGTTCCGACTCCTCTGGGTCAAAATGATTCCCCAAAGGCCGTCGGACAAGTCTCTACCTAAGTCAAAAATGGACCAATTTACGCTGATCCCCATAGCGCGCGATTATCTAGTAGCCCGCGAAACAACGCATCAGGGACAACGAAGTATTTGTAGCGAAACCCTGCGTTTTTAGGCATTAAAGTCGTTTTTAATACATTCATGTCTGTAAGAGGAAGGT
>NZ_VBVZ01000357.1 GCF_005863185.1 Pseudomonas edaphica | reverse complement strand
AATGGTGATGCCCTGTTCACGCTCGGCCTGCAGGCCGTCAACCAGCAAGGCCAGGTCGATATCATCGCCCGTGGTGCCGGATTTTTTTGAATCACGGGTGATGGCTTCCAGGTGATCTTCGTAGATCATCTTGGAGTCGTGCAGCAGGCGCCCGATCAGGGTGCTCTTGCCGTCGTCGACGTTGCCGCAGGTCAGGAAGCGCAACATCTCTTTGCGCTCGTGCTGGCCCAGGTAGGCGAGGATGTCCTCGCTGATCAAATCAGATTGATGCGACATTGGTGACAGCCCCTTAGAAATAACCCTGACGTTTTTTATCTTCCATCGAGCCTGCGCCATCGTGATCGATGACCCGGCCCTGGCGCTCGGAAGTTCGCGTCAGGAGCATTTCCTGAATGATGTCCGTCAGCGTCTCGGCTTCGGACTCCACCGCGCCCGTCAACGGGTAGCAGCCAAGGGTACGGAAACGTACTTTCTTTTTGACGATTCGGGCTTTGTCTTCGTCGGACAAGTGCTCGAGGATGCGGTCGTCGTCGATCATGATCAACGTGCCGTTCTTCTCGATCACGTCGCGCTCGGCGGCGAAGTACAGCGGCACAATCGGGATGCCTTCGAGGTAGATGTACTGCCAGATGTCCAGCTCGGTCCAGTTGGACAGCGGGAACACACGGATCGACTCGCCTTTGTTGACGTTGCCGTTGTAGACGTTCCACAGCTCCGGGCGCTGGTTCTTCGGGTCCCAGCGGTGTTTGCTGTCACGGAACGAGTACACACGCTCTTTGGCGCGGGACTTCTCTTCATCGCGACGGGCACCGCCGAAGGCTGCGTCGAAACCATGCTTGTCCAAGGCCTGCTTGAGGCCTTCGGTCTTCATGATGTCGGTGTGCTTGGCGCTGCCGTGGGTGAACGGGTTGATGCCCTGCGCCACACCATCAGGGTTGACGTGGGTGATCAGGTCCAGGCCCAGTTCTTCGACCATTTTGTCGCGGAACTTGTACATCTCCTGGAATTTCCAGCGGGTGTCGACGTGCATCACCGGGAACGGCAATTTGCCCGGGAAGAAGGCCTTGCGCGCCAGATGCAGCATCACGGCGGAGTCTTTACCGATCGAGTAGAGCATCACCGGGTTGTCGAACTCGGCGGCGACCTCGCGGATGATGTGGATGCTTTCCGCCTCCAGCTGTTTCAGATGCGTCAGTTTGTCGACCATGGCTACTCACGGAAAAACGATCTTATGGACGGCCAGCGGGCCGTGTTCGAGCGGGGCATGCTAGCACAGCACCTTCTTCTATTCAGGGAGCCAGCTAGATCGAAACGGTATATGAATATGCCCCTCAGTTTGGCTTGTGGTAGCTGGCTTGTCTGCTCTACAGGCACCTCAGTCATTCAGGCAAACCGAGGTGATGCAATCGCAGGCAAGCCAGCTCCCACATTTGAGCCTTGGTGTTCTTTAGATTGGGTTGGGGCAATCGATGAACAGATGTTCCAGCGCGAAACGCCGTGCCAGATAGTCACCCAGTGCCTGCACGCCATAACGCTCAGTAGCGTGATGGCCCGCTGCAATAAAGCTGACGTCGTTTTCCCGCGCGCTGTGGAATGTTTGTTCGGACGCTTCGCCGCTCAGATACAAGTCAACGCCTGCGGCAATAGCATCATCAATGTAGCCCTGACCGCCGCCCGTGCACCAACCCACCCGGCGGATCATCTCGCTGCCTTCGATCAACAGTGGCTCGCGACCCATTACATCCTGCACGCGCCGGGCAAAATCACGCGGCGACAAGGGTTCGGCCAGGGAGCCGACCAGGCCGACGATTTTCGGGTTGTTCGGATCCAGCGGGCCTTCGACGGTGATATCCAGCTGACGGGCGAGTTGCACGTTGTTGCCCACCTCCGGGTGCAGGTCCAGCGGCAGGTGGTAGGCCAGCAGGCTGATGTCGTGCTTGAGCAGGGTTTTCAGGCGGCGTTGCTTCATGCCGGTGATGCACGGGTTTTCGCCCTTCCAGAAATAACCATGGTGCACCAGCACCAGGTCGGCCTGGGCTTCGACGGCGGCGTCCAGCAACGCTTGGCTGGCCGTGACGCCGCTGACAATGCGCATCACCTGCGGGCGCCCCTCGACCTGCAAGCCATTGGGGCAATAATCGGCAATTTTTGCGCTGCCAAGGTAGCGGTCCGCTTCCTCGACCAGGGTGCTAAGGGGGACAGCCATAAAAGACTCCTAAATATCCCGTTCCGAGGCGCTCGCAGCCTCGTATAATGCGCGACATTATGGGCGCTATCCCGCCCCCTGCAACCTGTCAGGACTTACTTGATGCTCAAGGCACTGCGTTTTTTTGGATGGCCATTGTTGGCTGGCGTGCTGATCGCGATGCTGATTATTCAGCGTTATCCCCAATGGGTGGGCTTACCCAGCCTTGATGTGAACCTGCAACAGGCCCCACAAAGCAGCTCGGTGGTGCAAGGCCCGGTCACCTACGCC
This sequence comes from Pseudomonas edaphica, assembly GCF_005863185.1. Taxonomy (GTDB): domain Bacteria; phylum Pseudomonadota; class Gammaproteobacteria; order Pseudomonadales; family Pseudomonadaceae; genus Aquipseudomonas; species Aquipseudomonas edaphica. The sequence goes on along the minus strand of NZ_VBVZ01000357.1, from coordinate 3,978 downwards.
GACGCGGTGGTCATCGCCGCGCCTGCAGTGGTCAACCTGTACACCACCAAGGTCATCAATAAACCGGCGCATCCGTTGTTTGAAGACCCGCAGTTTCGCCGCTATTTCGGCGACAACGGGCCCAAGCAGCGCCGGATGGAATCCAGCCTCGGTTCCGGGGTGATCATGAGCCCGGAAGGTTACATCCTCACCAACAACCACGTGACCACCGGCGCCGACCAGATTGTGGTGGCCCTGCGCGACGGCCGTGAAACCCTGGCCCGCGTGGTCGGCAGCGACCCGGAAACCGACCTTGCGGTGCTGAAGATCGACCTCAAGAGCCTGCCCTCGATCACCATCGGCCGCTCCGAAGGGCTGCGCGTCGGTGATGTCGCACTGGCCATCGGCAACCCGTTCGGCGTCGGCCAGACCGTGACCATGGGCATCATCAGCGCCACCGGGCGTAACCAGTTGGGGCTCAACAGCTACGAAGACTTTATCCAGACTGACGCGGCGATCAATCCGGGGAACTCTGGCGGCGCATTGGTGGATGCCAATGGCAACCTGACCGGTATCAACACGGCGATTTTCTCCAAGTCCGGCGGTTCCCAGGGCATCGGCTTTGCGATCCCGGTGAAGCTGGCAATGGAAGTGATGAAGTCGATCATCGAGCACGGCCAGGTAATCCGTGGCTGGCTGGGCATCGAAGTACAGCCGTTGACCAAGGAACTGGCCGAGTCGTTCGGCTTGACCGGGCGCCCGGGCATCGTGGTGGCCGGTATCTTCCGCGACGGCCCGGCGCAGAAAGCCGGCCTGCAATTGGGCGATGTGATCCTGAGCATCGATGGCGAACCGGCCGGTGATGGCCGCAAGTCGATGAACCAGGTGGCGCGGATCAAGCCGACCGATAAGGTGTCGATCCTGGTAATGCGCAACGGCAAAGAGATCAAGCTGTCGGCAGAGATCGGCCTGCGCCCGCCACCCGCCCCGGTGAAAGAAGAGGAATAACGGCTACGGGAGCCCGTTCGCGGGCTCCTGTTACCGAATACTTCAAAAGAAATTCATTCTCAATGGTCATGTTATATTGTTTCAATATCGCTATTGGAACGCTCTATCATGCCGTCTCAAAGATTCGCCCCCGTGGCTGGCCTGGCCTTGGGTTTGCTGCTGGACCCCGCCTACGCCGATGACAACACTGTCGAACTGGACACCATCAGCGTCACCTCCGACGCCTATGAATCCGCCACCGGCCCCGTCAAAGGCTACCGCGCCACCCGTTCCGCCAGCGCGACCAAAACTGACACCGATCTGCGCGACATCCCACAATCAATCAGCGTGATTCCTGCCACGGTGCTCAAGGACCTGGGCAGCACCAGCGTGGAACGTGCTCTGGAGTTTGCCGGCGGCGTGTCCAAGCAAAACAACTTCGGCGGCCTGACGCTTTACGAGTACAGCGTGCGCGGCTTCACCACGTCGGAGTTCTACCAGGACGGTTTCAGCGCCAACCGTGGCTACCCGAGCACCCCGGACGCGGCCAACATCGAGCGCATTGAAGTGCTCAAAGGCCCCGCAGCCAGCCTGTACGGCCGTGGCGATCCCGGCGGCACCGTGAACATTGTCACCAAGAAGCCGCAGCCCGAAGCCTTTACCACCGTGCAAACCAGTGCCGGCAGCTGGGACCGCTATCGCACCGCACTGGATGTGAACACGCCGCTGGACAGCGAAGGCCGCGTGCTGTCGCGGGTCAACCTGGCCGTGGAAGACAACCACAGCTTCCGCGATCACGTCGACGCCCAGCGCGTGTTCGTCGCGCCATCATTCAGTTGGCAGTTGGACCCCGACACCAGCCTTCTCGTAGAAAGCGAGTTCGTGCGCCACAGCTCCACCTTCGACCGGGGCATCGTCGCCAACCATGGCATGTCCCGCTCGACCTTCCTCGGCGAACCCAACGACGGCAATATCCGCAACCACAACAATCGCATCCAGGCCGCGTTGGAACATCACCTTAATGACGCCTGGAAACTGCGCCTGGCCAGCCACTACAAACAGGGCAGCCTGTGGGGTGACGCCTCGGAAAGTCGTGCGCTGAATGCCAACGGCCATACCGTTAACCGCCGCCTGCGCGAACGCTCCACCGGTTGGCACGACAGCATCACCCAGCTGGAACTGCGCGGCCAGTTCGACATCGGCAGTTGGCAGCACGAACTGTTGATCGGCGGCGAATACGAGGACTACCGCAAGAAGGAACGCGTGTCGGCGGTTGCCGGCAGCCTCTACCCCATCGACATCTATAACCCGATCTACGGCCAGACCAAACCCAACGGCGCACGCACCGGCACCGACGTCTTCGAACAGACGAAAAGCCAGGCGCTGAACCTGCAAGACCAGATCATCTTCACCGACCGCCTGCGCGGCATGCTCGGTGCGCGCTTCGAGCATGTCGAACAACGCACCGACGACTTCACCCGCAACCACGCCAAGAGCCGGCATACCCACGACGCCCTGACTCAACGCGCCGGTCTGCTCTATCAGCTAACGCCGCAAGTCGGGGTGTTCGCCAACGCGTCAACCTCGTTCAAACCCAACAACGGTGTGGATGCCGGCGGCAAATCCTTCAAGCCCGAAGAAGGCGTGGGCTATGAAGTGGGGATCAAGAGCGAGCTGTTCGACGACCGTTTGAGCACCACGCTCGCCGCCTTCCATATCGAAAAAGAAAATGTTCTGACCCAGGACCCGGCCACCCTCAACAACAGCCGCGCCATAGGCAAGGCGCGCAGCCAGGGCTTTGACCTGCAACTGAGCGGGCAAGTGACGGACGCGGTACGCGTGATCGGCGCCTTTGCCTATATCGACGCCGAAGTGACCAAGGGCGACAAATCCATCCCCACCGGCAGCCGGATTCTGGGCGTAGCCAAGCGCAGCGGCAGTCTGCTGGGTGTGTATGAATTCCAGAATGGCGCGCTGCGCGGCTCGGACCTGGGCGCGGCGTTCACCTACGTCGGTGATCGCTCCGGCGAGGCCGGCAGCCAGTTCGAACTGCCCGCCTACCACACCGTCGACCTGCTGGCGCATTACAAAGCCAGCGATAGCGTCACGGTGGGCCTGAACCTCAACAACCTATTCGACGAAAAGTACTACGAGCGCTCCTACAGCAATTACTGGGTCACTCCCGGCGAGCCGCGCAACTTCACCGTCAGCCTGACCCTTAACCTGTAAAAGGATGCCCCATGCAAGCCTTCAAATCCCTGGCCGTGATCGGCCTGCTGTTTGCCAGCCAAGTCTCGGCCCACGGCCTGTGGACCGAACAACGACGCGGCAATATCGAAGTGATCTACGGCCACGGCGCCGAAGACAATGCCTTCAAGGCGCAAAAAATCAGCGGCGCCTGGGCGTATGACGCCAGCGGCAAAATGATCCCGGTCACCGTGGAGCGCCTGGCCGACCACGCACGCCTCAAGCCACTCAAATCGCCCGCCGTTTTAGCCGTGGCGTTGGATAACGGGATGTGGTCGCAGACGCCGGACAAGAAGTGGATCAACCAGGGCCGTAGCCAAGTGCCAGGCGCGATTGAGTCGACCCAGACCTTCAAGTACAGCCTGGCGATTTACCAGCCGGGGGCGAAGCTGCCCAAACTGGATCAGATCAAGCTGCTGATCCTGCCGGAAGTAGACCCGCTGACCGTAGGGCCAGGCAAGTCACTGCCGGTGCGGGTGCTGCTGGACGGCAAACCGGCGGCGGGGATCAAGCTGGTGGGCGATTATCGCAATGCGCCGAACACCTTGAGCACTGAGACCGACAAGGACGGCCGCGCCCAGGTGCTGGTGCGTAATGAAGGGTTGAATGTGATTGCCGCGCAGGTGGAGATTCCGCTCAAGGACAACGCCGACGTGGCCACCCGCGGGCTGTTTACTTCGTTGACCTTCCTCGGTGAACCGCATCACGAATAAACCCTGAAAAACACTGTGGGAGCGGGCTTGCCCGCGATGGCGGTTTGTCCTG
>NZ_VBVZ01000356.1 GCF_005863185.1 Pseudomonas edaphica | reverse complement strand
GATCCACCGCTATCGCAGGCAAGCCAGCTCCCACATAAGCCAGTTGCCACATTTTTAACCGAGACAGGCTTTAGATGGCGACGTCAGCCTTGATGCTCGGATCGGCGTCGTAGCCCACAATCTCGAAGTCTTCGAACTTGTAGTCGTAAATCGACGCCGGCTTACGCTTGATTACCAGTTCCGGCAGCTTCTTCGGCGTGCGCGCCAGCTGCGTACGGATCTGTTCCATATGGTTGCTATAGGCATGGGTGTCGCCGGTGGTGACGATGATCTCGTGCGGGATCAGGTCGCATTGCTGGGCCAGCATATGGGTCAGCAACGCCAGCGCGGCGGTGTTGTACGGCAGGCCGAGGAATACGTCGGAGCTGCGGATGTACAACTGCATCGACAGATGGCCGTCATGCACAAACGCCTGGTACAGCAGGTGGCACGGCGGCAGGGCTTGCTTGCCGTTGCGCGCGTTTTCCTGCGGGCTCTTGGTTTCGTCCGGCAGGTATTCGACGTTCCAGCCGTGGAACAGGATGCGACGGCTGTTGGGGTTGTTCTTCAACGTGTCGACCATGTAGTCGATCTGGTTGATGGTGCCGCCGTCCTTGGTTGGCCAGGCGGTCCACTGCTCGCCGTACACCGGGCCGAGGTCGCCGTCTTCGGTGGCCCATTCGTCCCAGATTTTCACGCCGTTTTCGTTCAGCCACTGGATGTTGGTATTGCCGCTCAACATCCAGATCAATTCGTTGGCGATGCTTTTGAAATGAAGCTTCTTGGTGGTCAGCAGCGGGAAGCCGTCGGCCAAGTTATGCCGATACTGACGGGCAAACACGGCTTTGGTGCCGGTGCCGGTGCGATCGCCCTTGGTCAATCCATTGGTCACGACGTCGTTCAGTAGTTCGAGATATTGCTTCATGTTTTTACCCGTATCAAAGAAGCCGAGGCTCGCAAAAGCCTCGGCATTCGAATTTAAAGCGCGGCGTTCTTGATGCCTTGCGGGCGATTGTAAGCCCACCACAGCAGGCCCAGGCCCGCCAGGATCATCGGCATGCTGAGAATCTGCCCCATGGTCAACCAGCCCCACGCCAGGTAGCCCAGCTGTGCATCCGGCACGCGGACGAACTCGACGATGAAGCGGAAGATCCCGTAGAACAACGCAAACATGCCGGAAACCGCCATGGTTGGGCGTGGCTTGCGCGAGAAGATATAAAGAATCAGGAACAGTGCCACACCTTCCAGAGCGAACTGGTAGAGCTGCGACGGGTGGCGTGGCAGTTGCGCCGGGTCGCTGAAGGGTGGGAACACCATGGCCCACGGCACGTCGGTCGGCTTGCCCCACAACTCGGCATTGATGAAGTTACCGATACGCCCGGCACCCAGGCCAATCGGCACGAACGGTGCGACGAAGTCCATCAGTTGGAAGAACGACTTGCCGTTGCGGCGGCCGAACCACCATGCGGCAATCATCACGCCGACAAAGCCACCGTGGAACGCCATGCCGCCCTTCCACACTTCGAAAATCAGCGTCGGGTTGGCGATATAGGCCGGAAGATCGTAGAACAGCACATACCCCAGGCGTCCGCCGACGATCACGCCCATCGACATCCAGAACACCATGTCGGAGAGCTTCTCCTTGGTCCAGGTCGGGTCGAAACGGTTCAGGCGCCGGGAAGCCAGCAGCCAGGCACCGCCGATGCCGATCAGGTACATCAACCCGTACCAATGGATTTGCAGCGGACCGATGGCCACGGCCACCGGGTTGATCTGCGGGTAAGGCAGCATTGCGACTCCTCGTTAAATCAATAGTCATGGCGCACCGGACCATGCCGGTGTGGGATTAAGCCTGCGTTACAGCCGCAATTTCAAATTAAGAAGGTTAGACACGCCCAATAGCCCGGCATGTTAACGGATGGAAGGCGCTCGGCCCAACTTCGATACGATGGATAGCCATCCGCTGTATGGGTAGAGTGAACAAAACACAAAGGGAACGCCTTATGTGCCTGATTGTTTTCGCCTGGCGGCCGGGCCACGCCCAGCCGCTGATCGTCGCGGCCAACCGTGATGAGTTCTACGCCCGCCCCAGCCTGCCGCTGGCTCAGTGGCCGGATGCGCCACATGTGTACGCTGGTCGCGACCAGGAAGCCGGTGGCACCTGGCTTGGGGTGAACGCCGACGGGCGGTTTGCTGCCCTGACCAATATTCGCGACCCGCACCAGCCGCCTGCACGTAAGTCCCGAGGGGAGTTGGTGGCGCGATTTCTCAGTGGATCGCTGCCAATTGACGAATATTTGGCCGATGTTAACGGCCGTTCGATTGAATACTCCGGTTTTAACCTGCTGGTAGGCACGCGGGATGAGCTGTGGCATTACAACGCCAATGAGACCGAGCCGACGCGGTTGGAGGCTGGGGTTTATGGCCTGTCGAATGCCGGCCTGAATACGCCCTGGCCCAAATTGCTCAAGGCCAGGGCGGCGTTGGGTGAATTGCTGGAACACCCACAGCCGCAGGCCTTGCTGGAAATCTTGAGCGACCCGCAGACCGCACCATTTGCCGACTTGCCGGACACCGGCGTGGGCTTGGCGACCGAAAGCCTGCTCTCCAGCGTGTTTATCGCCAGCCCCAGTTATGGGACGCGGGCGAGTACGGCGTTGATTGTGAATGCCGATGGGACGCGGCAGATGGTGGAGCGCAGCTTTGGGCCACTGGGTGGGCGGCTGGGAGAGGTCGAACTGAACATTTGATGGCGCTTGGGCTGCCGTCATCGCAGGCAAGCCAGCTCCCACATTTTGAACTGTGAACACAGTCAAATGTGGGAGCTGGCTTGCCTGCGATAGCGGTCTAGAGGGTTTTTGCAGAAGCCGGGTTGATCATTCGCGTCAGCCCCAGGTTCTTCAGCGCCAGTTGCAGCGAGCTGTGGATAACTTGCGGGTTGTCGATGGTCATCAACTCGGCAAGCAGGTCCTTGGCCATGCTCAGCTCAACCTGACGCAACATCCACTTCACCTTCGGCAAGTTGGTGGCGTTCATCGACAGGCTATCAAAGCCCATTGCCATCAACAGCACCGCTGCCGCCGGGTCGCCGGCCATTTCACCGCAGATGCTCACCGGCTTGCCTTCGGCATGGGCGTCGCGCACCACATGTTGCAGGGCTTGCAGCACTGCCGGGTGCAGGTAATCGTAGAGGTCGGCCACCCGTGGGTTGTTGCGGTCCACGGCCAGCAGGTACTGGGTCAGGTCGTTGGAGCCGACCGAGAGGAAGTCCACTTGCCGCGCCAGTTCTTTGGCCTGGTACACCGCCGCCGGGATTTCGATCATCACGCCAATCGGTGGCATCGGCACGTCGGCGCCTTCGTCGCGTACTTCGCCCCAGGCGCGGTGGATCAGGTGCAGCGCTTCTTCCAGCTCGTGCGTGCCGGAGATCATCGGCAGCAGGATACGCAGGTTGTTCAGGCCTTCGCTGGCCTTGAGCATGGCGCGGGTCTGGACCAGGAAAATTTCAGGATGGTCGAGGGTTACACGAATACCGCGCCAGCCAAGGAAGGGGTTGTCTTCCTTGATCGGGAAATACGACAGTGACTTGTCGCCGCCGATGTCCAGGCTGCGCATCGTCACCGGCAACGGGTGGAAGGCGGACAGTTGCTCGCGATAAATCGCCAGCTGCTCCTTCTCACTCGGGAAACGTTGGTTGATCATGAACGGCACTTCGGTGCGGTACAGCCCCACACCTTCAGCGCCGCGCTGTTGCGCTCGGGCCACATCGGCCAGCAAGCCGGTGTTGACCAGCAGCGGCACACGGTGGCCATCGAGGGTGACGCATGGCAGCTCGCGCAGCGAATCGAGGCCCAGCGCCAGTTGCTTCTCTTCTTCCACCACCTCGGCGTATTGCTTGCGCAGCAGCTCGCTGGGATTGGTAAAGACTTCACCACGATGGCCGTCGACGATCATGTCGATGCCGTCGACCTTGGAATACGGCAGGTCCACCAGGCCCATTACCGTCGGAATACCCATGGCCCGAGCCAGGATCGCGACGTGGGAGTTACCCGAACCCAGTACCGACACCAAACCCACCAACTTGCCCTCTGGCACTTCGCCGAGCATGGTGGCGGTCAGTTCTTCACTGATCAGGATGGTGTTGTCGGGGTAGACCAGGTTGGTGGTGCGGTCTTCCTGCAAGTAGGCTAGCAGACGGCGGCCGAGGTCGCGCACATCCGAGGCGCGTTCACGCAGGTAGGCATCGTCCATCAGTTCGAAACGGTTGACGTGATCGGTGACCACCTGGCGCAACGCGCCCTGGGCCCACTGGCCGGTCTTGATCACGGTTTTGACTTCATTACCCAGGGACGCGTCGTCGAGCATCATCTGGTACACGTCGAACAGCGCGCGCTCTTCGGGGCGCAGTTGCGTGGCCAGCTTGGTCGACAGGTTGCGCATGTCGGCGCGCACGCCTTCCAGGGCAGTCTTGAACAGTTTGATTTCAGCGTCGATGTCATCGACGGTTTTGTCCGGCACCACATCCAGGTCGGCTGGCGGCAGCATGACCACGGCCGTACCGACCGCAGCGCCCGGCGAACCTGGCACGCCGACGAACTTGGCTTCCTGGATGCCCTTGCCCTGACGGCCCAGACCACGAATCGAACCCGTCGCCTCAGCGTGGGCAATGACCCCGGCGAGCTGCGCGCTCATGGTCACGAGGAAGGCTTCTTCGCCTTCATCGAACTGGCGGCGTTCTTTTTGCTGGATGACCAACACGCCGACAACGCGGCGGTGGTGAATGATCGGTGCGCCGAGGAACGAGGCGTAGCGCTCTTCGCCGGTTTCGGCAAAGTAGCGATAACGCGGGTGATCGGCCGCGTTTTCAAGGTTCAGGGGTTCTTCACGCGTCCCCACCAGGCCCACCAGACCTTCATTGGGCGCCATGCTGACCTTGCCGATCGAGCGCTTGTTCAAGCCCTCGGTGGCCATCAGCACAAAACGGTTGGTCTCTGGGTCCAGCAGGTAAACCGAGCAGACCTGGCTGCCCATGGCTTCCTTGACGCGCAACACAATAATCCCCAACGCCGCCTTGAGATCCTTGGCGGAGTTAACTTCCTGGACGATCTTGCGCAGCGTATTGAGCATGGCTCGGGGTCGAACTCCGTCGTCAGTCGCGCGCTAAAAGGCGCGGGGCAAGCTCTTTGAGAGCGCGACGATAAACCTCGCGCTTGAATGTCACCACCTGGCCCAACGGGTACCAATAGCTGACCCAGCGCCAGCCATCGAACTCCGGTTTACCGGTCAAATCCATTCGCACCCGCTGCTCGTTCGAGATCAGGCGCAAAAGAAACCATTTTTGCTTCTGGCCGATGCACAGCGGTTGGCTGTGGGTACGCACCAGGCGTTGCGGCAAACGATAGCGCAACCAGCCACGGGTACAGGCCAGAATTTGCACATCTTCGCGCTCAAGGCCGACTTCTTCATTCAACTCACGGTACAAGGCGTCTTCAGGGGTCTCGTCGGGGTTGATTCCGCCTTGAGGAAACTGCCAGGCATCTTGGTTGATTCGGCGAGCCCATAGCACCTGTCCGGCATCATTCGTAAGAATAATCCCGACATTAGGACGGAAACCATCGGGGTCGATCACGGCAACAACCTCGCAAACGCATGTCGCCGCATTGTTCCACAAAGGTTGTTCCAGCGGCAACGAGGCTTCTTACCTTATGTGCACTCTTGTGAAAAGACCGTATTCTGGACGCCTTTTTACAGACTTTTCAGCGAGTAACTGCAATGCGCCTGGCTTTATTCGACTTGGACAACACGCTTCTCGGCGGTGACAGCGATCACGCGTGGGGCGATTACCTCTGTGAGCGTGGGATTCTTGACCCGGTGGCCTACAAAGCCCGTAACGACGAGTTTTACCAGGATTACCTGGCCGGCAAGCTGGATAACGCCGCCTACCTGAACTTCAGCCTGGAAATCCTTGGCCGCACCGAGATGGCCCAGTTGGACGAATGGCACCGCGACTTCATGCGCGACTGCATCGCCCCACTGATGCTGCCGCTCGCCCTGGAACTGCTGGCCAAACACCGCGCCGCTGGCGACAAGCTGGTGATCATCACCGCCACCAACCGCTTCGTGACCGCGCCGATCGCCGAGCTGCTGGGGGTTGAAACCCTGATCGCCACTGAATGCGAGATGGAAAACGGCCGGTATACCGGGCGCAGCACGGATATCCCGTGCTTCCGTGAAGGCAAAGTGACGCGCTTGAATCGTTGGCTGGAAGAAACCGGGTACAGCCTGGAAGACAGCTACTTCTATAGCGATTCGATGAATGATTTGCCGTTGCTGGAGCAGGTAGCGCATGCGGTGGCGGTGGACCCGGACCCGAATTTGCGTGCCGAAGCCGAGAAGCGTGGCTGGCCGGTGATTACCCTGCGCGGCTGATGACGCCATCGCAGGCAAGCCAGCTCCCACACTTTAGATGTATTCAC
>NZ_VBVZ01000355.1 GCF_005863185.1 Pseudomonas edaphica | reverse complement strand
CACCGCAACCGACGGGCTAGACAAGTCAGGCAACTGACTTCAAGCGTGCAATGCACCGTCATCGGCTTGAGCTAGAGTTCCAGCAACGTTGGCCTGACCCTGACCTGTGGCGAGCAAGCTCGCTCGCTACAGGTATCTATCGTTCGATCAATCATTTGGTATTTACACCATGAACCCACTCGCCCAGCTGCTCTACGTGCGCACCTCCATGCTCGACGTGGCCTATGAAACCCACGGCCCCGAAGGCGGCGCGCCGATTATCCTGCTGCACGGTTTCCCCTACGACCCGCGTGGCTACGATGACATCGCGCCGGTGCTGGCCGAGCGTGGCTACCGCGTGCTGGTGCCTTACCTGCGCGGCTATGGCCCGACGCGGTTTATCAATGAGCAGGTCATGCGCTCCGGCCAACAGGCGGCGTTGGCCAAGGATTTGCTGGACTTCATGGATGCCCTTCACATCCCGCAAGCCACTTTGGCGGGATATGACTGGGGTGGCCGCGCCGCGTGTATCGTCGCCGCGCTGTGGCCCGAGCGCGTACGTGGGTTGGTGACGGGAGATGGCTATAACATTCAGGACATCGCCAACTCACTCAAGCCGGGTGCGCCCGAGACAGAGCATCGCTTGTGGTATCAGTTTTACTTTCACACCCAGCGCGGTGTGGACGGTTTGACTGCCAATCGCCGCGAGCTGTGCGAGCTGCTGTGGAAGCTGTGGTCGCCGACCTGGGCCGAAGGGCCGAGCCTCTACGCCAAGACCGCGCCGTCATTTGATAACCCGGATTTTGTCGAGGTGGTCATTCACTCCTATCGCCATCGCTTCATGTACGCCCCCGGCGACCCGGCGTTGGAAGCCATCGAACAGGCACTGGCGCTGCAACCGCCGATCTCGGTGCCGAGCATTTCGCTGTGCGGTGCCGATGATGGCGTCGGCCCGGCCCCGGTCGAGGACGACGATGTGGCGTGCTTCAGCGGCGAGTATCGGCGCCAGGTGTTGCCGGGCGTTGGCCACAATGTGTTCCAGGAAGCGCCGCAGGTGACCCTTGAGGCGCTGTTTGAACTGCTCGCTCACGACACCGGCGAAAAGCGTTCGCGGTAAGCCTGGGGCGTCACCGATAACGCGCGCAGAAAGCTGCGGCGCAAGGTTTCTTCGCAGCCGAACCCGCACTGCACGGCAATGCGTTTGATGGACGCCGTGCTGTCGGCCAACTGCCGCCGCGCCGTTTCCACGCGGATCAGTTCGACAGCACGTGCCGGGGTTTGGCCGGTTTCGGTGCGGTAGTGGCGCACAAAACTGCGCTCGCTCATGCCAGCCTGGGCGGCCAACGTGGCGATGTTCAAATCCAGGGTAAGGTTTTCGGCCATCCAGGCGTGCAAGTCGGCAAAACGGCTGTCGCCCTTTTGCAGCGATAACGTCGCGCTGAATTGCGATTGCCCGCCCGGACGCTTGAGGAACACCACCAAATGCCGCGCCACTTCAAGGGCGACGGCGCGGCCCAGGTCTTCTTCCACCAGGGCCAGGCACAGGTCGATGCCGGCGGTGACACCGGCGGAGGTCCACACCGCACCTTGCTGGATAAAGATCGGGTTGGACTCCACCGTCAGCGCGGGAAACTTGCGCGCCAGCTCTTCACAGCGCGTCCAGTGGGTGGCCACGCGGCAGCCGTCGAGCAAGCCGCTGGCGGCGAGCAAAAAAGCCCCGGTGCACACCGACGTCATGCGCCGTGTGTGCCTGGCCTTTTCGCGCACCCACTGCACCAACGCGGGGTCTTCGGCAGCGCCATACACGCCCCAACCGCCTGCGATCACCAATGTGTCGCAGGGTGTATCCAGCGCGGGCAGCGGCTCGGCCACCAACGCCAGGCCGGCGGAGGTCATCACCGGCGCATCCTGCGCGGCGACCACCGAAACCGCGTAAGGCAACGGCAGGCCGCGCTGGCGCGCCAGGTCATTGGTTGAGGCGAACACCTGCAACGGCCCGGTCACGTCGAGCACTTGGGCATTTTCAAAAGCGAGAACGTGGATGATCCGGGTCATGATTGGCGTGATGTGTGGGCTCAATGGCGTATTCGCCAAAGCCTAGGCCTCTACAGTGAAGCCGTCCACCCCTTTATCGGAGCTTGATTCATGACCTTGCAGATCGGTTTTCTGTTGTTCCCCGGCATCCAGCAGCTTGACCTTACCGGCCCCTATGACGTGCTGGGGTCGCTGCCGGATGTGAAGCTGCACCTGGTGTGGAAAGACCTGGCACCGATCACCTCCAGCACCGGACTGGTGTTCACTCCGACCACGACGTATGCCGACTGCCCGCGCCTGGATGTGCTGTGCGTGCCCGGCGGCTCCGGCGTCGGTGCCTTGATGGAAGACCCGCAAACACTCGACTTCCTCAAAGCCCAGGCGCAGACCGCCCGCTACGTGACCTCGGTATGCACCGGCTCACTGGTGCTCGGCGCGGCCGGTTTGCTGCGCGGCCGTAAAGCCACCACCCATTGGGCTTACCACGACCTGCTCGCCCCGCTGGGCGCCATCCCGGTGCAAGCGCGCGTGGTGCGTGACGGCAACCTGTTCACCGGTGGCGGGATTACTGCGGGGATCGATTTTGCGTTGACCCTGGCCGCCGAGCTGTACAGTGAAGCCGCCGCACAGCTTGTGCAACTGCAGATCGAATACGCGCCGGCACCGCCGTTTGACGCGGGCAGCCCGAGCACCGCGCCTGAACATGTGCTGGAAGAAGCCCACAAGCGCACGGCGGAATCGCGTCGGGTGCGCGGTGAAATTGTGGCGCGGGCGGCGGCGCGGTTGGGCTGATGGCACCTGCGCAGCAAATTCTGTGGCGGTAGTGCTTTAATGGCGGTGGGTCAGGCAGGCCGGGACATAAACGCCAACCGCGCCGCCAATAGCGTCAGCACGGTCGCCAGGCCCCATTTCTGCAGCCTGGCGCTGTGGCTGCTGCCCGCAAACACTCGGCTTATCGCCCCGCCAAATATGCCCAGCAAGGCGTGGAAAACCCCGGCGATCAGGGTCAGAACGCCGCCCAGCACCCACAGCTGCACCGCAATGGAGCCGGCCTCGGGCCTGACGAATTGGGGCAGAAACACCATGAAAAACAGCAACGCCTTAGGGTTGAGCAGACTGTTGAGCATGGCCTGCACAAACACATGCCGTAAACGCACGCGCCGGACCTGGCTCATGTCCAGGCCGGTGTTTTTTTGCAAGGTCTTGAACACCAGCCACAGCAGGTAGATCACCCCGGCGTAACGAATCAAATCAAACGCCGGCGGCCAACTGGCGACCAAGGCGGTGACCCCACTGGCCGTCAAGGCGGTCAACAGCAAATCCGCCACGCAGATCCCCAGGCTTGAAGCCACGCCACCGCGCCAGCCATAACTCACGCCATGGCTGATCACAAATGCCATGTTCGGCCCCGGCGACAGCAGCAACAGCAAAACAGCGCCGGAAAACACCGCAAGGGTTGCAAGGTCGATCATGCTCAAGCCCTCCACCAGAGAAAGCCTGCAGATTAAACGGCGCGCCGTGCGGCAACAAAAAATTGTGCTGGATACATTCTTCGCCAACGGTCATGTCGGGTGATTGCTCATTGCCACAACCAACGATTAGAATGCGAAACATTATCAATAAGACCCTGCGTCAGGATGCCCCTGTTGAGCGACCATCCTCTGGACTCTGCCGCTATCGGCCAGCTCTACCATGCCCATTCTTCCTGGTTGCGCGGCTGGTTGAGCCGGCGAACGGGCTGTCGTGAACATGCCGCTGACCTGGCGCAGGAAACCTTTGTGCGGCTGCTCAACGCGCGCAAACAACAGACCTTGCAACAACCGCGCGCCTACCTGAGCAGCATTGCGCGCAGCCTGATGATCGACCAGTACCGGCGCCGCGAGCTGGAGCGCGCCTACCTTGAAAGCCTGGCGCACTTCCCGCAAGTGGATGTGCCGTCGGAAGAAACCCGCCTGTTGATCCTTGACAGCCTGGAGCGCATCGACCGCTTGCTCGACCAGCTCAAGCCACGGGTGCGCGAAGCGTTTTTGCTGGCGCAACTGGACGGCCTGACCTGCGCACAAATTGCCCTGCGTTTGGGCGTGTCCAAGGCCACGGTTGAGCGCGACCTGGCCAAAGCCCTGCATGCCTGCTACCGGTTACGTTATGCCGAACTTTGACCCGCGCCTGGTCGACCAGGCCATCCAGTGGATGATCCGGCTGCGTTTCAACATCGCCGATGACGTCAGCACTGCTGCGTTCGAACAGTGGCTGCAGAGCAGCCCCGAGCACCAACGGGTGTGGCAACGGGTGGCCACCATGAGCGATGAGTTCAGCCACGTGCCCGCCGGTGCCGGGCGCCATGCCCTCAACGGCGCACGCCAACGCATCAGCCGCCGTGACACCTTGAAGGTGCTGGGCCTGTTTGCCGGCGCCGCCGGCCTCGCCTGGCTCGGGCGCGACTACACACCCCTGCCCGTGCTGATGGCCGACTACCGCACCGCCACTGGCGAGCGACGCTGGGTGACGCTCAACGATGGCAGCCATATCCAGCTCAACAGCGCCAGTGCGATCGACGTTGCGCTCAGTACCGAACGGCGCCGGGTCCACCTGCGCCAGGGTGAAATGCTGATCAACACCGGCGCCGACAGTCGACCGTTCTGGGTGCAAACCCGTGACGGCTACCTGCGTGCCCTCGGCACGCGCTTTCTGGTGCGCGAAGAAGGCCAAGGCACGTTGCTCGCCGTGCAACAAGGCAGCGTGGCGGTGTATGCCGACCTGCACGACAGCAGCGCGCGCCAACTGATCAACCCCGGCGAACAGGTGCTGTTCGACCGCACCCACCTGCGCCCACCGATCGCCAACGGCCTGGATCCCTGGGCTTGGAGCGACGGCGTGATCAGCGCCCACAACATGCGCCTGGATGATTTCCTCGCCGAGCTGAGCCGCTACCGCAACGGTTTGGTGCGCTGCAGCGAGGCCGTGGCCGGGTTGCGCGTATCGGGCACTTACCAGTTGGATGACACCGACCAGGTGCTCAACCTGGTGGCTCAGTCGCTGGCGGTCAACGTCACCTATCGCAGCCGTTATTGGGTGACGGTTACGTCCCGCGCTTAGTGCATAAAAAATAAATGAGGTTATTTCTCATTGCCGCTCGACCTGTAAGGAAAGGCCGATCAACAGGCCGGTTCTGTTCACTTCCTTAAAGGAGCATCCCGCGGTCATGCAAGCGTTCCCTTCCCAACGTTCCCCCCTCAAGCGCGCGGTGCAGGCCGCCCTGCTGGGCGCCTGCCTGAGCGGCGGCGCCCTGCCGCTGGCCGTGATGGCCGAAACACTCGCCAACGACACCCAGGCACGCGATTGGCAGATTGCCCCAGGTGCGCTGGCCAACGTGCTGGACCAGTTCGCCCGCCAGGCCGGCATCAGCCTGTCCTACGACGCTACCAGCGTCGCCAACAAGTCGAGCCCAGGCTTGAACGGGCGCTATGAGCGCGAGCAAGCCTTGGGCGAGCTCTTGCGTGGCCACGGCTTGCAGGCACAACGTCAAGGCGCAAGCACTTGGCTGCTATTGCCACACATCGCCGAGACCGGCGCGCTGAACCTGGGCGCCACCACCGTCACCGGCGAGCGTCTGGGTGCCACCACCGATGGCAGCGGTTCCTACACCACGGGCGCGGTCACCATCGGTAAAGGTCAACACAGCCTGCGGGAAACCCCGCAATCGGTCAGTGTGATGACCCGCCAACTGATGGACGACCAGAACCTCACCACCATCGAAGACGTGATGGAACACACCCCGGGAATCACCGCCTACGCATCCCCCATGGGCGGTAAATATTTCTATTCCCGTGGCTTCAAGATGCTCGGCCAATACCAGTACGACGGCGTACCGCTGGACATGGGCAAAGACTACGTACAGGCCGACAGTTTCAGCGCCAACATGGCGATCTACGACCGCGTGGAAGTGCTCAAGGGCGCAGCCGGCATGCTCAAGGGTGCCGGTACCGCCAGTGGTGCCGTCAATTTTGTGCGTAAACGCCCCCAGGCCAAGCCGACCTCCAGCCTGTCGCTGGCCGCTGGCACCTGGGACAACTACCGGGCCGACGTCGACACCGGCGGCCCCTTGAATGACAACGGCACCGTGCGCGGCCGCGCGGCATTCAGCCAGCAGGATCGCGGTTCCTACATGGATATTTCCAAACGCAAGGACCAGGCCTTCTACGCCGCGCTGGATGTCGACCTCAACCCCGACACCACCCTGGGGCTGGGCGCCAGCTACGAAGACATCGACGCCAGCCCGTGCTGGGGCGGTCTACCGCGTTACAAGGATGGCAAGAGCGCCAAATTGAGCCGCTCCACCTGCCTTGGCCAATCCTGGAACGACTGGCAAAGCCAGCGCGCCACCTTCTTCGCCGACCTCACCCACCACTTCAACGACGACTGGCAACTCAAGGTCGCCGCCGTGCATAGCCGCAACCTGCA
>NZ_VBVZ01000354.1 GCF_005863185.1 Pseudomonas edaphica | reverse complement strand
GATTCAGGTAGACTGAGTTGATGCTATCGCAGGCAAGCCAGCTCCCACATTTGTTTGGCTGTGTAATTAAGTCAGTATTACCAGATCCAATAAGGCCGAGCCCAGGCACTTGCCATGGGCGTCCAGCGCCAGCGAGCGGGTCACGCCGCCGCGCAGGATCCCCGGCAGCACGAAGTTCAGCGCCTGCACGTTGGGCAATTCATAACGCCGCACCGGCGCTGCGCCCGGCTCACGCAAGCCGGCAAAAAACGTGGCGACGCGCTCGGGCGTGAGCTGTTCGCACAGCAACGGATAATCCTCGGCGCGGTAGGCGATGATCGAGATGTTCGAAGTGTCGCCCTTATCGCCGGTACGGGAATGGGCCAGTGTGTGCAGTTTCATGCTTCGATCCTCGGGTTGACCACGCTGCGGGGCAGCAATAACGACGCTACTGCCACCACCTGGCGCACACTTTTACTCGCGCCGCCGCCGCCCGACGGACCATTGGTGTAGAGGGTCTCCACTTCATTGCCAACCCGCACCGCTTCGCTGCGATTTTCACAACGGGCGGCCACGCGCAGACGCACTTCCCAGGGCTCGACGCTGCTGCGTGGGCCGTGCAATGAATCCATGCCAATCAGCTCGGCGCGTAGCTCTTGCATCTTTACGCCCATCAGTTCCAGGCGCTTGAGTACGATATCCCGCGCCAACTCAGCCCGTGCGACCGCGCCTGGGCCGCCGTAGGACATCTGCCCTTCACCGATCCATCCGTCCAGGTAACCCACGCTGACCTTTAACTGTTCAGGCCGAGCGCGACCACTGGCGTTTTGGACACGGACGCGATCCACGCCCTCCTCCACAAAGCTCACTTGGGAAAAGTCTGCCGTCACGTCCGGCGTGAGATAAGCCGCCGGGTCGTGTACTTCGTAGATCATCTGCTCGGTGCACGTCGCACGGCTGACCTGCCCGCCTGAGCCCGCCACCTTGGTGATCACAGCCTCGCCATCGGCATCGATTTCAGCCAACGGGAAACCCAGGCGTGCCAGCTCATCCACATCCTTGAAACCGGGATCGGCAAAATAACCGCCGCTGACCTGGCCCGCGCATTCCAGCAAATGCCCGACCAACGTGCCGCGCCCCAGCCGCTGCCAGTCGTCCGCAGCCCAGCCGAACTCAAACATCTGCGGTGCCAAAAACAGCGACGGGTCGGCCACGCGCCCGGTGATCACCACATCGGCATCGGCGCGCAAGGCTTCGAGGATGCCGTCGACGCCCAGGTAGGCGTTAGCGGATATCAGCCGCTCGCCCAAAGAGCCAACGGTCTGGCCGTTATCCAGCCAAAAACCGGGCTGTAAAACCTCCAACACGTCATCGCCCACCACCGCCACGACCTTGAGGTTCAGGCCCAGTTCGTTGGCAACCCGCCGCACTTCAACGGCCGCCGCCACGGGGTTGGCCGCGCCCATATTGGTAATTACCCGCAGGCGACGGTGGCCCTTCAAGCCAACAAATGGCAACACCCGGCGCATACGCTCGCTCAGCAGTGGGTCGTAACCGCCCGGCGGGTCGCTGATACGCGCCTGTTGCGCCAGGGCAATGGTGCGTTCGGCCAGGCATTCGAACACCAGGTAATCCAGGTCGCCCTGTTCGGCCAGTTCCACGGCAGGCTCGATACGGTCGCCGGAGTAGCCGGCGCCGGAACCGATGCGCAAGGTTTTCATCTCAAATCACTCCCAGGAGCAATGCGGTCAGGGTCATCAACACCGACGCAGCAAACAGAAACGGAATAGTGAAGCGCTGGTGATCGGCCAGTTCGATCTTGCACAGGCCCACCAGCAGGAAGGTCGCAGGCGTCAGCGGGCTGACCGGGAAACCGGTGGTGTGTACGCCCAGCAACGAGGCCTGGGCCACTTGCAGCGGGTCGACGCCCAGGGCTTTGCCGACCTCGGCGATCACCGGCATCACGCCGAAATAGTAGGAATCGGGGTCAAACAACATGCTCAACGGCATGGAAATAAAGCCCACCACCGCCGGGATCAACTTGCCGTGGCCGGCGGGAATCTGTGCGACCGCCACCTCGGCAATCGCCTTGAGCATGCCAGTGCCTTGCATGATGCCGGTGAACACGCCAGCGGCGAGCAGGATACTGGCCATGGTCAGGGCGGTTTTCGCATGGGCATCGATGCGCGCCCGTTGGGCATCCACATTCGGGTAGTTGATGCACAGCGCCACCACGGTGCCGAGCATAAACATCACCACCGGGTCGACCCAGCCGGCAATCATCACCACCATTACCAGCACGGTCAGCAACAGGTTGACCCAGAACAGCCGTGGGCGCCGCAGCTTGATGTCCTCTTCGCTGAGCACCCGTTGCGGTACCGCCTCCACCGAGGAACCGGCGCCCAGGCCCAGGCGTTTTTCTTCACGACGGCCCAGCCACCAGGCGCAGGCAAACACGAAGACCAGGCCGACGATCTGCACCGGGATCAGCGGCTGGAACAGGTCGGCCACCGGCACATGCAAGGCCGCCGACGAGCGCAGCACCGGGCCGGTCCACGGCAGGAAATTGACCCCGGCGGCCATGGCGCAGACACACGCAAGGATACGTTTGTCGATGCCCAACCGCGTATACAGCGGCAGCATCGCCGGCACCGTCACCAGAAACGTCACAGCGCCGGAGCCGTCCAGGTGCACCAGCAGCGCGAGGGTCGCGGTGCCGACCACAATCCGCGTAGGACGCGTGCCTACGGTGCGCAGGATGCGATCAATGATCGGGTCGAGCATGCCGGCGTCGGTCATGATCCCGAAAAACAGAATCGCGAACACAAACATGCCCACCACTGGGGCGACGTTCTTGATTCCGGTAATGATAAAGGCGCTGGTTTGCAGGCCGAAACCGCCGAGCAGTGCGGCGATGATCGGCAAGGCGATCAGCGCCACCAGTGGCGACAGGCGTTTGCTCATGACGGCAGCGAGCAGGCACAGGATGGTGATGACACCCAGGGTTGCGAGCATGGGTTACTCCAGAGCGGCCTTGGTGGCCGGTTATTGTTTTCCCTGGAGTATTGGAAGCGGGTTAGTCTTTGTAAATTGGAATATTCGGCCTGGCACGTTCGGAAAAACAAAATGAAGAACAGCATCCAACATATACAAGCCTTTCTCGCCGTAGCCCGCACCGGCAGTTTCACCAAGGCCGCCAATGAGTTGCACTTGTCGCCCTCAGCCCTGACGGTACAGGTGCAACAACTCGAAGACTGGCTCGGCGTCGCGCTGCTCGATCGCAGCCCGCGCCACGTAAGCATCACCGCCGCAGGCGAAGACGCGCGCGGCCCCATGGAAAAACTGTTGCTGGACCTGGACAACATCGTCACTGGCTCGCGCGACCTCGCCGCCCTGCGCCGCGGCGTGGTCACCATCGCCGCACTGCCCTCGGTGTGCGCCGGCGCCCTGCCGCCGGCCTTGCGCCTGTTTCGCGAACGCTTTGCCGGCATCGAAGTACGTTTGCATGACCTGGTAGCTCATCGCATTCATGCACAGGTGCGCGAAGGCGTGGTGGACTTTGGCATCGGCGTGCGTGCCCGGCTGAGCCACGGCCTGGAATTTTTGCCGGTGCTCAATGATCGGTTGTGTGCGTTTGTGCCACTGGGCCATCCCCTCGCCCACCATCGCCAACTGACCTTGGAGCAATTGGCGGACCAGCCGATCATCCTAACCGGGCGCGACAGCAGTGTGCGTGAGCAGGTGGACGCGTTGTTTGATCAGACACGGCTGACAATGAATGCCGGCATGGAAGCCAACTACATGTCGACGGTGCTGGCGTTGGTGCGCCAGGGGCTGGGCATCAGCGTGTTGCCGGAGTCGGCGGCGGACAGTTTGCAGGGGTTGAAGCGCATCAATATTGACCATCCCGGCGTGAACCGCGAGATCGGGTTGATCAGTCGCAGCGGGATGGGCCTCAGCCCGGCGGCGCAGCGTTGCTTTGAGCTGCTGAGTGATGAGCTGTCTGGCACAACATCGAACTGAAACTGGACACTATCAATGTGGGAGCCAGCTCCCACACAAGCCAGCTCCCACATTTTTGACCGCGTGAACTCAATCAAGCATCGCTACATGTTTTGGATGGCTCGCCACCCGCGCCAGCCACGCCTGCACACCCGGATAAGCGTCCAGCTCAAACCCACCCTCCTCGGCCACATGGGTATAGGCATACAACGCCACATCGGCGATGGAGAATTGATCGCCCACCAGATACGGGGTCAGTTGCAGTTGGCGCTCCATGACCTTGAGGGCCTTGTAGCCACCTTTGTGCAGCTTCTTGTATTCCTCAAGACGGTCTGCGGGCAAGCCCAGGTAAAACTGGATAAACCGCGCCACCGCAATATACGGTTCATGGCTGTACTGCTCGAAAAACTGCCACTGCAACACTTGCGTGCGCAGGCGTGGCTCGGACGGCAAAAATTCGCTGCCATCGGCCAGGAAGTTGAGAATCGCGTTGGACTCCCACAGGCAAGTGCCGTCTTCAAGTTCCAGCACCGGGATCTTGCCATTGGGGTTCTTGGCCAGGAACTCGGCAGTCTGGGTGTCGCCCTTGAGGATGTCGACATCGATCCATTGGTACGGGATGCCCAGCAGGTTGAGCATCAATTTGACCTTGTAGCAGTTGCCCGACTTGTAATCGCCATAAACCTTGTACATGGGGCTCCCCTTATGCCGCTTGCGCGTGCTGTGCTTGACGGACCACCGCGGCCAGGCGTTTGAGACCTTCGTCCAGACGGGCCGGGTCGATATGGCTGAAATTGAGGCGCAACGAACCCAAGTGTTGATCGGGCTCGGAAAAGAACGGTTCACCGGGCATGAACGCCACGTCCTGATCCAATGCTTGCGCCAACAAGGTGCGGGTGTCGAGGGGTTGTTTCAAGGTCAGCCAGAAGAATAATCCACCTTGAGGCACTTGCCAGTCGGCCAGGTCGCCAAAGTGGCGCTCCAGAGCCGACTGAAAGGCATCGCGACGCTCGCGGTAAAAGTCGCGTAACTGCGCCAGGTGTTGCTGGTATTTTTGCGTGCCGATCCACTGCATCGCTTGCCACTGGCCGATGCGGTTGGTGTGCAGGTCGGCCGATTGCTTGAGCTTGAGCAGGTGCGGGAACAAATCCTCGCTGGCGATCAGGTAACCGACGCGCAACCCCGGCAACAGGGTCTTGGAGACAGTGCCGGTGTAGATCCAGCTGGCTTTTTTCAACCGCCCGGCGATGGGCTGCGCACTGGCGCCGTCGAATGTCAGCTCGCGGTAGGGCTCGTCTTCGATCAGGGTTACGCCGAATTCATCGAGCAAGGCGGCCACGGCTGCGCGCTTGGCCTCGCTGTAGCGCACGGCCGAGGGGTTCTGGAAGGTCGGGATGAGGTAGATGAACGCCGGGTGATGGCGTTCGAGGCTGGCGCGCAGGGCAGCCAGGTTCGGGCCGTCGGCCTCCAGTTGCACGGTGAGGCAATCGGCGCCGAACAGTTGGAAAATCTGCAAGGCGGCCAGGTAGGTCGGGCCTTCCAGCAAGACTTCAGTGCCCTTGTCGATGTACAGCTTGGCCGCCAGGTCGAGGGTTTGCTGGGAGCCGCTGACCACCAGCACCTGACTGGCCTGGCACGGTAAGCCCAAGGCGCGGGCCTCGGCGGCGAGCAGTTCACGCAATTGCGGCTCGCCTTCGCTCATACCGTATTGGCCGATGTTCAGTGGCAGTTCATCCCAATTCAGTACCGGCAACATGGCTTCGGCGGGCAGGCCACCGGCGAACGACATCACTTGCGGGCGCTGGGCCGCCGCAAGAATTTCACGGATCAAGGAGCTTTTGAGGCGCGTAACACGTTCAGAGAAGGCCATAGGGTCACCGGTAGCGAAGTCGGGGGCAAATACGTCAAACTGGTTGACCGAAATTACGACGACTCGCGTGGATACGTCAATATGCTTGACCTTAAAAACCAGGGCAGCCAACAACAAGCCATGGAAGCCTTTTTCTTCGGCTACCAGGCTTTTACCGCCAAGGCCGACGAAATGCTCGAGCGCCGCGGCCTGAGCCGCGTGCATCAGCGCATCGTATTTTTTATCGCGCGTTACCCCGCCTTGAGCGTGAAGCAGCTGCTGGAGTTGCTTGGGGTGAGCAAGCAGGCGCTGAACATGCCATTACGCCAATTGCAGGAAATGCACTTGGTCGACAGCGTTGCCTCCGAGGCCGACAAGCGCAAACGCCTGTTGGAACTGACTGAAGAAGGCCAACGTTTTGAGCAGTCACTACGCCGCGAGCAGGTGAAGCTGTTGCAGCGTGCGTTCAGTGAAGCCGGTGAAGACGCCGTGGCAGGCTGGCTAGCCGTGAACCAGGCCCTCGCCGGCCAACCTTAACCCTATGCCGAGCGAGCTTGTTGTGGCGAGCAGGCTTGCCCTGCGTTGGGCCGCGAAGCGGCCCTGAGACAGTCATCGCGGGGCTTCAGCGAGAATCCATTGGCAGGTTTGGGGGCCGCTACGCAGCCCAACGC
>NZ_VBVZ01000353.1 GCF_005863185.1 Pseudomonas edaphica | reverse complement strand
CCCACACACCACCCCCACCAGCATGGTCAGCCCGGCCACCGTCACCAGCACCCGCGCGTCGAAGTCCTTGCGCAGCATCAACAGCGACGGCAGGCTCACGCTGGGCAAGGTCATCAGCAACGCCACGGCCGGGCCGGTGCCCATGCCCAATGTCATCATGGTTTGTACGATAGGAATCTCGGCTGCCGTAGGAATGACGAACAGCGTGCCGACGATGGCCAGCGGTACCAGCCACACCAGGCTATTGGCCATGGCCCCGTCGACATGGGGAAACAGCCACACCCGCGCGGCGCCCAGAATCAGCACGGCGACGATATAGATCGGGATCGTGCTCCAGAACAGCTGCCACAGAGTCCGCAGCCACCGGCTCAAAAATGGCTGCGACTCGGTCTGACTCACGTCAGCCACTGCGTCCAGTGCCGCTTCCGGCACATGGTCGGGACGGGCAATGCGTTGTGCGACCAGCGACACGCCCACCACCAGCACAATCCCCGCCACCAGGCGTAACGCGGTAAAGCCCCAACCCAGCACAAAGCCCATGAACACTAAGGTTGCCGGGTTCAGCACCGGGTTGGCGATCCAGAAGGCCAGCGCCGCGCCCACCGACACCTGCTGACGGCGCATGCCCGCTGCCACCGGGGCCGCGCAGCAACTGCACATCATCCCCGGCAAGGCGAACAGCCCGCCACGCAGGGTCGAACCCAGCCCGGCGCGGCCAAACAGGCGCAATAGCCAGTCGCGGGGGATCAACACTTGCAGCAGTGACCCCAGAATCACCGCCAATACGGCAGCTTTCCAGATCGCCAGGAAATACACCTGGGCATAGGCCAATGCCGCGGCCAAAGGCGCGCTTTGCTGATCGTTGAGAATCGAGGCGCCGATGCTGTGGTTATCCGCAGCGACAAAGGCCTTGAGGTAGTAGGGCGACCACTTCACGTAATAGAGGCCGATGCAGGCCACCAATATGAACAGCGCTGGTTTCCACCAGAACGACCAGCCCCGGTTGGGCTGGGTGGAGATGAGGTTGGGCATGGTGCAAGTCCGCAGATGATTCAATAGCGGGGCATCATACGCGCCTACTACCGATCGTTCCCACGCTCCTGCGTGGGAATGCAGGCTGAGACGCTCTGCGTCGCGACGCTGGCCCCAGAACCTGAACCTCGCGCAGGGTGAAAGTTGAGCGTTACGGAGTGAATTCCTACGCGGGAGCGTGGGCTCTATCTGCAGGGCTTCAGATATCCGCGCTCACTTGGGTTGCATCCGGGCATGTCTGCTGGCCGTTATCCAGGCCTTGCTTGTAGTTGCGGCTCAGCAGCGAAGCCTTGCCGTTGTGCCAGGTCAGTGTCAGTACATAGAGCGTGTCGTAATCGCCGCCCGACCAATCGTCCGTGATGGTGTGTTTTTCACCCGAGGCTTCACTGGCCACCCGGTTGATCAGCTCCGGCAAATAACCGTGTGACCAGGCGGTGTAGATGATGGAGTTGTGGTACTTGTCTTCCACCAGCTCATCGGCGAGGTCGTGGGTGTCATTGGCGGAGAACTTGATGTTCACCGGCAGGCCAAGCTTGATGGCGCTGGGGCTGATGGTCATCAGGGGTCGAATGTAGCTGTAGGAATTATCGTGCTCGCCTTCCTCGACATTGCGCGTCGGGTTGGGCGCAAACACGTAGTTGGCCTTGCCGAATTTTTCCGGCAGCACGGTGGCCAGGTTCATCGCGCGGTTCAAACCCTGGCAATTGAGCTGGCCGAGGCCGCCGACGGGTTTTTCGCCGTGGCGCAGGAACACCAGGGTTTGCACACCGTCCACCGGCGCGGCGCGGCTGATTCGCGACTCCAGGGTCAGGCCGATGGCGCCGCCCACCAGCAATAGCGGCAACATGATGTAGGCATAACGTTTAAGACGTTGCGCAAGGCACAGAGGCTTGATTGTCATTGTAGGTTCGAGTCTTCAGTGCAGCGATTAAGGCGAGCAAGCCTGGCCCCAGCGACGCATCCAGCGTGCTGCGGTTTAACCTGTGATTGTTACGGGGTGTCTTCCTTTCACCGTCATGGCGCAGTTAAGAGTATGAATCGGCTCTTTGGTTCGCCTGCGCGCACCATAGCGCGGTTATGTTGCGCAATGATGACCCATGCAGGACGGCGTGCAGGTGGCTATTATGGGGACTTTGAGCCTGGGGACTTCCCGATGAACGCACTTGCCGCTTTCCCGATCAACAGCAAATGGCCCGCCCAGCACCCGGAGCGCTTGCAGCTGTATTCGCTGCCCACGCCCAATGGGGTCAAAGTGTCGATCATGCTGGAGGAACTGGGCCTGCCTTATGAAGCACATAAGGTCAGTTTCGAGACCCAGGACCAGTTGTCGCCAGAGTTCATGTCCCTGAACCCCAACAATAAAATCCCGGCGATCATCGACCCCAATGGCCCGAGCGGTCAGCCGCTGGCGTTGTTCGAATCCGGCGCAATCCTGATTTACCTGGCGGAAAAAACCAGCCAGTTGCTCTCCGAAGACCCGGCCACCCGTTACGAAACCCTGCAGTGGCTGATGTTCCAGATGGCCGGTATCGGCCCGATGTTTGGTCAGGTCGGGTTCTTCAACAAGTTTGCCGGCAAAGCATACGAAGACAAACGCCCACGTGATCGCTACGCCGCCGAATCTCGGCGTTTGCTCGGCGTGCTGGAAAAACACTTGCTGGGCCGCACCTGGATCATGGGTGATGAATACAGCATCGCCGACATTGCCACCTTCCCATGGATCCGCAACTTGATCGGTTTCTACGAGTCCGGCGACTTGGTTGGCATCGCTGATTTCCCTAATGTGTTGCGTGCACTGGACGGTTTTGTCGCCCGCCCGGCGGTGATTCGTGGCCTGAGTATTCCGAGCTAAGACATGCCGACTTTCGATTTCAAGCAACTGGATGTGTTCAGCCGGGTTTCGCTCAAGGGCAACCCCTTGGCGGTCGTGCTCGGCGCCGATAGCCTCACCGACCAGCAAATGGCCGACTTCGCCAACTGGACCAACCTCAGCGAGACCACGTTTTTGCTGACGCCGCGGGATCCACGGGCGGATTATCGGGTAAGAATTTTTACCACGCTTAAAGAGCTGCCGTTCGCCGGGCACCCGACCCTGGGCAGTTGCCATGCGTGGCTGCAGGCAGGCGGCGTGCCCAAGGGTGAGGAGATTATCCAGGAGTGCGAAATCGGCCTGGTGCGTGTCCGTCGCCAAGGCGATGAACTGGCGTTTATTGCACCGCCGTTGTTGCGCACAGGGCCGGTGGAAGCGCCCCTGCTGGAGCGCGTGCGCCTGGGGTTGGGCCTGGCACCTGAGGCCATTGTGCGCAGCCAGTGGGTGGATAACGGCGCGGACTGGCTGGCGGTGATGCTGGCCGACCGCGAGCAGGTGTTGGCCTTGCAGCCCGATTACGCGCAATTGCACGGCCTGGCCATTGGCGTCATCGCACCCTGTGACCCGGCGCGTGACGAGGTGGACAGCCACTTTGAAGTGCGCGCTTTTATCGCCGGTGACGGCGCCCAGGAAGACCCGGCCACCGGCAGTTTGAATGCCGGTGTTGCCCAATGGTTGCTGGCCGAAGGCCTCGCGCCCGAGCGGTATGTGGTCAGCCAGGGCACCGCGATTGGGCGTGCCGGGCGAATTCACGTGGAGCGCCAAGGTGATGAAATCTGGGTGGGCGGCGCAGTGGCGGCGTGCATCGAAGGGCGAGTCCAGCTCTAGATCAATATATTGTTACGGCCCACGCAATACACTATTGGCCCCTGGGCGTTTGTGCTGCGGGGGCCAAGGGGCATAAGCTTTTGCCCCAACTATTCTGCCGCTATCCAGGAAAGCCATGACCAGCCAGTTCCCCCAAGCCCGTCCTCGCCGCCTGCGCCGCTCCCCGGAGCTGCGTGGCCTGTTCCAGGAAACCGAATTCACCCTCAACGACCTGGTACTGCCGATTTTTGTCGAAGAAGAAATCGACGACTTTGTGCCGATTACCAGCATGCCGGGCGTGGTGCGTATTCCTGAGAAAAAACTGGCCGGTGAAATCGAGCGTTATGCCCGTGCCGGGATCAAGTCGGTGATGACCTTCGGTGTGTCCCACCACCTGGACGCCAACGGCAGCGACACCTGGAAAGAGCGCGGCCTGGTCTCGCGCATGTCCTCGATCATCAAGGACGCCGTGCCGGACATGATCGTGATGTCTGACACCTGCTTCTGCGAATACACCGACCACGGCCACTGCGGCGTGATGCACGGTGCCCACGTCGACAACGACGCGACCCTGGTCAACCTCGGCAAACAAGCCGTGGCCGCCGCCCGCGCCGGTGCCGATGTCATCGCACCGTCGGCCGCCATGGACGGCCAGGTCCAGGCCATTCGCCGTGCCTTGGACGACGCGGGCTTCACCCATATCCCGATCATGGCCTACTCCACCAAATTTGCCTCGGCCCTCTACGGCCCATTCCGCGAAGCCGGCGGCAGCGCCCTCAAGGGCGACCGCAAAAGCTACCAGATGAACCCAATGAACCGCCGCGAAGCCGTACGCGAGTCCCTGCTCGACGAACAGGAAGGCGCCGATGCGCTGATGGTCAAACCGGCTGGCGCCTACCTCGACATCATCCGCGACATTCGCGAAGCCTCACGCTTGCCGGTGGCTGCGTATCAGGTGAGTGGCGAATACGCGATGATCAAATTTGGCGCCCAGGCAGGCGCAATTGATGAGGCCCGAGTGGTGCGCGAGACGTTGGGGTCGATCAAGCGGGCTGGCGCGGATTTGATTTTTACGTATTTTGCGATGGATTTGGCGTTGGCTGGGATCTGATTTTGGGTTTTGGGCCTGTGGCGAGTGAGGTTGCTCGTCACAGGAGCTTGAAGCTATGCATACAGTGATTCAGACCATCGTGTGCGATACGCAATTTGCTCGTTAATGTCGTTTGTGAGTTCATTTTCTTCATAATCGAATATACGAACGAGCTTCGCGTCCGGATCACCTAGTTTTGTTTCGTAAGCAACCAATCCACTAGACATTTGTGAGCACATTGCCGAAGGATATACATTGATTTTAGCGCCTTTACAGAGGAATTTTATGTCGCTAAAGTCTTTTCTCATTAGGCCAAAACACATATAGATGTCAATGTCGGTGTAAGTTTTTTTTACGCCGTTCGCGAACGTTATCGAGAGCGTTGCTGTTTTTCCATCACACTCGATGGTCGCGTTTTCGCGAATCGAATTTCTGATTGTGGTGATCTCTAATTTTTTCACTTTCTAATCTCTATTGGGATTAATTAATGAATAGTCTTTATGACGTCGTGCCGGACATGATCGTGTTGCTCGACACCTACTTCTGCGAATACACCGACTACGGTCATTGCGGTGTGATGCACGGCGCTCATATAGACAACGACGCGGCTTAGGTCACCCTCGGCAAACACGTAGCCGCCGCCCTCGAAGACGCTGGCTTCACCAAAATCCAGATCATAGCGTTGGCCGGGATCTGATTTTGGTTTGTGTGCCTGTGGCGGGTGAGTATCTCACCACAGCGTTGGTATTGACTGACTTCATCAGTCGTTACTGTCTTTTGGATCAGCGGTTTCAGTCCGATTTGCACCTATAGACGTTATCCATTTTTTGTAAAAATTATATTGCTCGTTTGGGTCGCTCGTGAGGTTATGTTCTTCAAAGTCAAATATGTTGACCAAGTCTTCTCGTGTAGCACGTTTCCCAAGAGTCAATTCATAAGCAACCATTCCTCCACTCATCTGCGAGGCCATGCTAGAAGGCCTAACATTGATTTTCGCACCTTTACAAAGAAATTTTATATAAGGGAAGTCTGCTCTAACTTTTGCCAAGCATTGGTATATGTCTTCTGCTGTGTACACTTTCGCGAAATTATCTGCTTCAGAAAATTTCAACTTTATATGGGTGGAGTCATATTTGAAAGTGACGTATTTTTCTACGTTATTTATTATGGCTTTAATTTTTTTTGTTTTCATTTTACTTTCCTGTTTGGGTTTGGAATCGAATATCCCACATAGCTGCCATCTCGTTTCATAGGCGTCGCACCCAAAATGTCTTCTGTATTTATCTTGCTTTGTATAGCTATTTCGGTTTCATTGTCAAAAGGTGCTAATTTTCCTAATTCTTTGTTAACGTCACGACCGGGAATCTTTTTTAGCGCGTAGAGAAAGCCTTTTCGAGTTTTGTATTGGGTCGCAAAATCAATTCCGATAAGTTTCGAAGGAGAAGTACTTATGAAGTTGCTCGGTGGGTTGTTGCTGTCGAGCGCGTGCAAGTATAAGTCATTGCTGTCGCCCTTGCTTTTAAATCCATATTGAAAAATACGCTCTGGAGTTTTGTCATCGCCACGGAATAAGTATTCGCTGTTGCTGGCCGGCTGTTTGGGCTCTCCTTTATTTACTTTCGCTTTGGCGATGTCTACCGCTTCAGATTTTGATTTACAGCCATCCTCACCAGGGCACGAGTTCAAACCTAGCGGATCCGCCCACCCGGTAGGGTTAGGCACGTATTGGTA
>NZ_VBVZ01000352.1 GCF_005863185.1 Pseudomonas edaphica | reverse complement strand
CGACCATCGCCGCCGCCTTGGCCGAACGCCGTCTGCTGCTGGTACTGGACAACTGCGAACACGTACTGCCGGCCGCCGCCGACGCGGTGGAGACCCTGCTGCGCTGCGCCCCACAATGTTATGTACTGACCACCAGCCGCGAACCACTGCGCGCCGACGGTGAGCGGGTGCATGACTTGGCGCCACTGGAAGTGCCCGACGAAGGCACCCGCCTCAACGCCAGTGAGGCAATGGCCTGGTCCGGCGTGCGCCTGTTTGTCGAGCGCGTGCGCGCCCTCGACCCCGACTTTGTGTTCAACGACACCGACGTGGCAGCCGTCTGCGCCATCTGCCGCAAACTCGACAGCAACGCGCTCGCCATCGAAATCGCCGCGGCCCGGGTACGGACCTTTGGCGTCCAGGACCTGGTCGGCCTGCTTGACGGCAGTTTCCGCCTGCAAATGACCGGCCGACGCACCGCCCTCGCCCGCCATCGCACCCTCAGTGCCACGCTGGACTGGACCTACTCGATGCTCAGTGGTGACGAGCAGGCCATGTTGCGTCAACTGGCGGTGTTCACTGGCTCCTTCACCCTGGATGCGGTCAAGGCCATGACCGCCAGCAGCAGCCTGGACCCACGCAACGCCCTGCCGTTGCTCGAAAGCCTGATGGACAAATCGCTGTTGATCGCCGGTGAGGCGCAGTTGCTCAAGCGCTATCGCCTGCTGGAAACCACCCGCGCCTATGCCCTGGAAAAGCTCGAAGAACACGGCGAAGTCAATGCCACCAGCCGGCGCCACGCCCACTATGCCCTCGGCGTATTGCAAGAAGCCGGGCAAACCCTGGACGGCCTGTCGCCAGACACCTGGATCGCCCTCTACGGCCCCGAAAGCAGCACCATTCGCTCGGCTCTGGACTGGGCCTATTCCGCCAGCGGCGAGCTGCCCCTGGCCATCGAACTGACCCTGGGCGGCGTGCCGTTGTGGTTGCGCCTGTCGCGGGTCAGTGAATGCCGAACCTGGGTCGACAAGGGCCTGGCCAGCGACGCCGTCGCACCCTTGGCCGTGCGTCAGCGCATGCTGCTGCAAACCGCCCTGGCCAGCGTACTGATGCTGACCTACGGCACCGGCGCGGAAATGCGCGAAGCCTGGCGCCAAGTCCGCGATGATGCCCGCGACCTGGGCGATGCCGAACACAAAATGCGCGCCTTGTGGGGCCTGTGGACCGACCGCTGCGGCTGCAACCAATACACTGAAGCCCTGGAACTGGCCGAGCGTTATATCGCCCTCAACAGCGGCGGTAATCAGCAATTGCTCGGCAAACGCATGCGCGCCGTGGCGCTGTTTCATATGGGCGACCTGCTGGGCGCGCGGCAAAACATCGATGAAGCGCTTGGCTCGCCGTCGGCACCGCGCTCGCACATCATCGACGTGCATTTTGACCAACGCATTGCCGCCCGTTGTCTCAAGGCCAAGGTGCAATTGCTCGAAGGCGACGTCGACCCGGCGCTGCGCCTGATCGCCAGCTGCGTCGACGATGCCATCAGCCTCGACCACCCCGCCACCCTCTGGTACACCCTGTGCCTGGGCGCACTGCCGCTGGCGCTATTGGCGTCCAACCTGCCGCAGGTGCGCTATTACCTGGGCCTGCTGCAAAGCAGCACTACGCTCCAGGACTTGCCGATCTGGCGGCAATTTCGCCTGTGCTTCGAGAACATCCTGCTGATCCGCGAGGGCTCACCGGAAACGGGCGTGCCGCAACTGGGTGAAGCCTTGCACCACCTGCAAAGCCAGGGCGACAGCCAGCTCTACAGCCTGCTGCGCTGTGAATACGCCTTGGGCCTGGCGCGCCTGGGCCTGGAAAAACTGGCTTTGGAGGTGTTGGAAGATACGCTGCAATTGGCGATTGGCCATCATGAGCGCTGGTTTGTGCCGCAGATGTTGCGGATCAAGGCGCAACTGATCTTGCGCCAAGGTCACTATGGTTCGGTTGACAAGGCCAAGGTGCTGCTGCGCCAGGCGTGGGTGGATGCGCAGTTGGCGGGGGCGCATTTTTGGCGGGCGCAGATTGCTGCTGACTTGGCGCGGTTGCAGGAACCTAAGTTGCGGATTGCTGCGTTGCCGCGGTTTCAGCATCGGTGATGGGGTGGGTATATATCCGTCATTTGGGTAACGGCTGAGTGGTGTGTTGGGTCAGATCAGGCGGGCGGCGACCAGCCAATCCGCCACGGCCTGGAATGAGGCGTCGGGCACCGGGTCACCGGGTACGGTTCTGCGCGCAATCTCCGCCGCCAAGGCCCGGTCCGGCGCATGCGGGATGCCTAAATCGTAAGCCTCCTGCAACATCAGCAACGCCTCCTCCGGCGCGGCGCGGCAGACAATCACTGGCACCGGCGTTTCGCCGCGCACATAGCGCACGCCAATCACCCAGCCATCGGTAGTCCCGATCATCATCGACGCACGGCCCAACCCCAGCTTGGTCGCAAGTGCCTGCATTTCATTGCGCTGGCGCCGGCGTTCGCTCTTGATCAGCGGGTCGCCGTCGATGTCCTTGCGTTCACGTTTGGTTTCGCTGCGGGTCATTTTCATGTCGCGGCCGAACAGCCAACGCTGCATTAACACGTCAACGGCGCCCACGGTGATAAAGGCGCACAGCACGGTAAACACCAGCGGCTTGAGCACCAGGAAAAACGTCGACTCCATGCATTCGGCGCCACAGCGCGAAGACTCCATCAGCGCCTGCAGCGCGTGCTTGCCGACCACATAGAACGCAATCGCCAACACGTGCACCTTGACCAACCCCTTGATGAACTCCACCAGGTTACGCAGGGCGAAGATCTTCTTCATGCCCTCCGCCGGGTTGATGCGCTTGAACTCCGGCTTGATCGGGTCCACCGAGAACACAAAGCCGCGCATGGTGATGATATTGGTCAGGATCACCACCCCGGTGGTCACCGCCATCACTGGCAGGGTAATACCGATGATCAACTGCTCGGCATGGTCCAGCACCCGCGGCCACACGGTGGCGAACGGCTCGATATAGATTTGCGCGGTCAGGTCGATCAGCGCCGTCACCTGGGCCATGGCCCGTGGCGCCAGAATCGAGATGCACAGGGTGCAGAACAAAATGACCATGCCCGACACCAGGTCCTGGCTCTTGGCGACCTGGCCTTTCTTGCGCGCGTCGCTGAGCTTTTTGTCCGTGGCCGGCTGGGATTTCTCTTCGCTGGTATCGGCCATGGGCTACTCCACGCCCGCCAGGGTTTTAAGCAGCTCGACGGTGCCACGAAACTCGGCCAGTTGGTCGAGCATCAGCGGGATCAAAAAGCCGATGTAGATCACCATCAGAATCGAGAAAAACAGGTTTTTCACCGGCAACGACAAGTCGAAAATATGCAGGTTCGGCGCCATCCGCGACAGGTACGCGAGCATCAAGTCGGTGACCAGCAACGCGATCAGCAACGGCGAGACCATCAGCACGCCAACCCGCATGATCTGGTCGAGGATCGACAGCACCGCCAGCAACGCGGAGCTGGCAAATACCGGCGTAAATGCGGTCACCGGCCATAACTGGTAACTGTGGTAATAGCCGTCGACCATCAGGATAAAACCGCCGGACATAAAGAACAGCGTGATCAGCATCACCGTGAGCAAGGTCGACATCACGCTCGACTCGCCGGTGGACAGCGGGTCCACCAGCTGCGCCATGGTCGAGCCGCGTTGCAGGTCGATCAACTCCCCCGCCACTTCCGCCGCCCAGAACGGAATGCCGAATAGCAGGCCGATCAGGATCCCGATCAAGAACTCCTTGATCAGCAAGCCGGCGATAAACACGCTGCCGTGTTCGGGCATGTGGGTCAGCGCATCGAACACCGGAAAGAACATCGGGATGGAAATCGCCACGGCCACACAGCCGCGAATCATGCCGGTGAGGCCCAGGCGGTTAAACGCCGGGGTGATCACCACCACGCCCATGGCTCGACAGGCGGCGAGCGAGGCAGAACTGATCACCGGATAGGCGACTTCCAGGAACTGCGCGGTCAGGCTGGCATCCATGGGCGGTCAGCGCGTCCACATCGGGAAGTTGTCCAGCACCTGGCTACCCAGTTCCGCGACTTGCCCGGCCAATACCGGGCCGAGAAACACGATGGTCAGCAATACCGCCACCAGCTTTACCACCTGCGGCAGGGTCTGGTCCTGGATCTGCGTCAGCGCCTGGAACAGCCCTACGCTCAAACCCACGATAATCGCCACGCCCAGCGCCGGCGCCGAGAGCATCAGCACCGTCATCAGTGCCTGTTTCATCAATGACAGGAACACATCCTGGCCCATGGGTCGTGCCTCAGCCGTAACTCAGAATCAAACCGTGCATCAAGCGCGACCAGCCGCTCAAGGACACGAATAAAAAGATCTTCAGCGGGATCGAAATCAGGTTCGGCGAAACCATCGACATGCCCATCGCCATCAGCACGTTGGACACCAGCAAGTCCACCACCAGGAATGGGATATAGAGCAAAAAGCCGATCTCGAAGGCCCGCGTCAGTTCCGAACTGACGAACGCCGGAATCAACACCACCAGGTCATCGTCGCGCAAGTCGGCCCGCGCCTCCGGCGACCAGATGGTCTCGGTGGCCTGCACAAAAAAACCGCGCTCGGACTCGTTCGCAAAGCGCTTCAAATGCGCCTGCAAGGGCGGGCGCAGCGCATCGCCCAGATCCTTGAGCTGCTCCACATGCTCGATATTAAGGTCGCGGCCCTCCACTTGCCGGTACATGTCACCAATCAACGGCGTGGTCACATACACCGAGAGGATCAGCGCGATGCCGTACAGCACCAGGTTCGGCGGGGTCTGCTGCACACCGAGGGCGTTGCGGATCAGGAACAGCACCACCGAGATCTTCATGAAACCGGTGAGTGTCACCACCGCCAACGGGATCAGCCCGATCGTCGCAACGACCAGGATGATCTCGATCAGGTTGGGCTGATAACCGGTCATGGGGTGGCGAAACTCAGCAGACGCACACCCAGGCCGTCACCGATTTTCACCAATTGGCCCTGGCCGACGCGGCGCCCGTTGACCATCAAATCGACGCTGTCCACGCCGGGTGTATTGAACTGCAACAAGCTGCCGGCGCCCAGTTCACGCAGTTGCGCCAGGGTCAATTCCAGGCTGCCGACCTGGCACACCAGTTTGAGCGGCAGATCATCCAGGGCCGCAGCCGCATCAACATCAGTCATCGTGTTCTCCATGTGCAAAAGAGGCGCTTGCAAGGCTTCCTGCAAGCGCAAGACTTCACCCTGGTATTGGCAGCGGGCCTGCAGGCGACCCGCCAGCTCCAGCAGCAAACCCGGGCCGGGTTCGAGCATCAGCACATCGCCGGGGCGCAGGCTGCGCAGCTCACCGAGGCTCAAGTGCTGCTGCCCGGCCAGCAGCGCCAGGCTCTGGCGCAGGTCGGGCAATGGGTCCGGCTCAAGCTGGGCGTGTTGATCCAGCAACTGCGCCAACAACACGGCTGCGCCTTCGCTCAGGTCCAGTTGCGCGTGCGTGGCAGGCTGGTTGGCGAAGGACAATTCCAGCGCCAGGTGCAGCGCATAAGGCTGTTGGTCTTGCGGCGCTTCGAGCAACTGCAGCGGCTGACCCAGCAGCGGTTCGAGACGCTCGATCAGGTCCAGTACCGCCAGTTCCAGCAGCAATGCACGCGGCAGCGCCGGCAGCAGTTGCACGTCAAACTGCAACGCCAGCGGCACCAACACCTGCTCCAATGCCGCAGCCGACAGCCGCAAACGCACTGGCGCGCGACCAAGCAACAGCAGCACCTCGCGTGCCGCATCAAGCGGCTGCGGTTCAGCGGCCCAGTTCACGCGCAGGTCTTGCCCGGCGCAGCGGCCCCGCCAGACGCGGCGGCGCCGGTGCAGTTGGTTGTGCAGCGCCAGCAAGGCCGGGTCGTAGTGCGTCAGCCAAGGCGACAGCGGGTCGGCAAGGGCTGCAATCATGTGCCGGTGCCTTCATCACGCAGTTCACCGACGCGGCGCTCATCGCTTTCACGCCCTTCCAGCAGGCTCTGCCAGGCATCGGACTGACGCTGGCGGCTCAGGCGTTCCTGGCGGAACAGGTCGCGCTCACGCTCCTGGCTTTGCAGGGTGGTGGACACGTGGCTCACGTCGTTTTCCAACTGCTGCTGGTCATCCGACAACCCACGCAAACGGTCCTGAGCCGCCTGCCAACTGGCTACCGACAAGCCCTCGGTGAGCGAGGCGTACACCTGACGGGCTTCCTCGGCAATTGCCTCACGGTGCAGGCGCAGTTGCTCCTTGGCATCGGTCAACACGCCATGGGTCTGCTCGCAGCGTTGCTGCTGGGCGGCCAGTTGGCTGGCAGCACGTTGTTCGCGCAGTACCCGCAAGGTTTGCAGGGTGCGCAGTTGGTCGGTTTTCATTGGGCGTTCTCCTTTCTAATGCCAGCGACTACCGTTTCCGGATCAGCGAAGATCGACTGTGGGAGCTGGCTTGCCTGCGATAGCGGTGGGTCAGTCACAACAGGGCTGACTGACCCACCGCTATCGC
>NZ_VBVZ01000351.1 GCF_005863185.1 Pseudomonas edaphica | reverse complement strand
GGTACGGGTCGTCCGACAGGTTGATCTGCGTGGTCAGGTGCCGGTGCCCCGGCGCCGAGATGAAGAAGTGAATATGCGCCGGCCGCTGCCCGTGGCGACCCAACTGGTCGAGCAGTTGTTGAGTCGGCCCGGTCGGCGGGCAGCCATAACCGGACGGCACGATGCTACGAAAACGATAGTTGCCCTGGGCATCGGTCTCAATGCGCCGACGCAGGTTGAACTCCGATTGCGTTGGGTCAAACCACGAATAGGTGCCACCCGTGTTGGCCTGCCACACATCCACAATCGCACCCGCCAACGGCTTGCCGTCGGTGTCGCGCACTTGCCCGCGCATAAACAGCGGCACTGCGTCGTCCTTGCCATCGTCCAGCCGCGCTTCGTATTGGCTCAGCGGCGCGCCGGCCACGTACAGCGGGCCTTCGATGGTGCGGGGCGTACCGCCGGATTTGCCGGCATCTTCGTCCGCAGCGTCCATCAGCAAGTCCAGGTAATGCTCCAGGCCCAAGCCGGCAGCCAGCAAACCCGCTTCCTGATTTTTACCCAATTCATTGAGGTAATTGACCGCCTTCCAGAACTCTTCCGGGGTCACTTCCAGGTCTTCGATGATGTTTACCGTATCGCGCAGGATCCGGTAGATCAGCGCCTTGGCGCGCGGGTTGCCGCCGTCGTTATGGTTGCCGCTGGCTTCTTCGAGAAACGCCTGGGCATGGGCAGTCTGGGACAGTCGGATGGACATGGTGCAATCCTCATCTTGTAATTATTGGGTGCAAAACAGGCTCAACGGTCGTCCTCATGGATCGACGAAGGGTGGCGGCACAGGGCGTTCACTTCGATGGCCATGTAGGGAAAAAGCGGCAGTTGCATCAGCAGGTCGTGCAGGTCTTGCACGCTGTCGACATCGAACACGCTGTAGTTGGCGTAGTGCCCGGCGATTCGCCACAAGTGGCGCCATTTGCCCTCCTGTTGCAGGCGCTGCGCCAGGGCTTTCTCCTCGGCCTTGAGGGTGGCGGCGCGCTCGGGGTTCATGTCCAGCGGCAGGTTCACGGTCATTTTTACGTGGAACAACATGGCAGGCGCCTCTTAGTGTTTGTCACGACGCAAGAACGCCAAGCGTTCTTCATCAATGGCCAGGCCCAGGCCCGGTGCGGTGGAGACATGCAGCTCGAAATCGCGGTACACCGGCGGTTCGGTGAGAATG
The DNA here is from genome assembly GCF_005863185.1 of Pseudomonas edaphica. Lineage (GTDB taxonomy): Bacteria > Pseudomonadota > Gammaproteobacteria > Pseudomonadales > Pseudomonadaceae > Aquipseudomonas > Aquipseudomonas edaphica. The sequence goes on along the minus strand of NZ_VBVZ01000351.1, from coordinate 5,396 downwards.
TCTTCGGTGAGCAGCAGTGGGCCGAACAGTTCGGTGCCCCACACCAGCGTGTTCAGTGTGAGAAAGGCATGCGCCGACGCCAATGTGCCGATGCCGCCTTCGAGCATGGTGCCGCCGTACAAGCCGATGCCCGCCGCCTCGGCAATCGCGGCGGTGCGCAACACCGCCCGTGGGCCGCCGTTTTTGGCTATCTTGAGCGCGAACACCGAAGCCGCGCCTTCGCGGGCCAGGTTGAAGGCGTCTTCGACACATTCAATGGATTCATCGGCCATGATCGGCGCCGGGCTCGACAGGTTGAGCCGGGCCATGCCGCCACGGTTGTTGCGCGAAATCGGCTGCTCGATCAGGTCAATGCCGTTATCGCCCAGCACCTTGCAGGCGCGCAGGGCCACGGCTTCGTCCCAGGCCTGGTTGACGTCGACACGCACACTGGCACGCTCGCCCAGGGCTTTTTTGATCGCGATCACATGGGCCAGGTCGCGATTGACCTCTCCAGCGCCGATCTTCAACTTGAAGAGGCGATGACGGCGCAGGTCGAGCATCTTTTCGGCCTCGGCGATGTCCTGTTCGGTGTTGCCGCTGGCCAAGGTCCAGGCCACCGGCAAGGCGTCACGTACACGCCCGCCGAGCAGTTCGCTCACCGGCAGGTTCAGGCGTTTGCCCAGTGCATCGAGCAAGGCGCTTTTGATCCAGACTTTGGCAAAGGTATTACCGCGAATGCTGCGCTCCAGGCGCAACATGGCCGCGTTGATATTGCTCGCGTCCTGGCCAATCAGCAGCGGCGCGAAGTGACGGTCAATGTTGACCTTGATGCTGTCCGGGCTTTCGTTGCCGTAGCTCAAACCGCCGATGGTGGTGGACTCACCGATGCCTTCAATGCCGTCGGCGCAGCGCAGGCGGATGATCACCAACGTCTGGTTTTGCATGGTGTGCATCGCCAACTTGTGCGGGCGAATGGTGGGAAGGTCGACGATGATGGTCTCGATCGACTCGATGGCGCAAATCGGCATGGCTATACCCGTTGGGTTCTTTATAGATTTGAGCCGATTCTGTGCCGTATCTTTAAAGGCTTCCAATATAGAATGGGTCTCGCACGATACCCTCAAGGTATAAAAGGAACCGTCATGGAACTGCGTCATCTTCGCTATTTCCAGGTGCTGGGTGAAACCCTCAACTTCACCCGCGCAGCCGTTCGCCTGCACATTGCCCAGCCGCCATTGAGCCGGCAGATCCAGCAACTGGAGGATGAACTGGGCGTGATGTTGCTGGAACGCGGCCGCCCGTTGCGGCTGACCGAAGCCGGGCGATTTTTCTATGAGCACGCCAATGTGCTGCTGGAACAACTGGCCAAGGTTTGCGATACCACGCGGCGCATCGGCCAGGGCGAAAAGACCTGGCTGGGCATCGGCTTTGCGCCATCGACCCTGTACGGCGTGCTGCCGGAGTTGATACGGCGGCTGCGCAACCATGAGGCGCTGGAGCTGGAGTTGGGCTTGTCGGAGATGACCACCTTGCAGCAAGTCGAGGCGCTCAAGGCCGGGCGCATTGATGTGGGTTTCGGGCGCATTCGCATCGACGACCCGGCCATCGTCCAGCGCGTGCTGGTGGAAGATCGACTGGTGGCCGTATTGCCCGCCGGCCACTCGCTGCTGGGCGCGCCCGCCACCCTCGCGCAATTGGCCGCAGAGCCGTTTGTGCTCTACCCCGGCAACCCGCGCCCCAGCTATGCCGACCATGTGATCGCGCTGTTCGACGCCCATGGTTTGAGCCTCAAGGTGGTGCAGTGGACCAACGAGTTGCAGACGGCCATCGGGCTGGTGGGCGCGGGAATGGGCGTGACGCTGGTGCCGGCCTCGGTGCAGGTGTTGCACCGGGCGGATATCGGCTACACGCCGATTGTGGAAGCCACTGCGACCTCGCCGATTATCCTGAGCAGGCGAGTGAATGACCAGTCGCCAGGGCTGAGTCATTGTTTGCAGTTGGTTGAGGAGTTGATCTGAAACCCTCCAAACACCGCAATTCCCCTGTGGGAGCAGGCAAGCCAGCTCCCACAGTTTGATCTTCATACAGTTCAGAGACTGCGCAGGCGTTTGCGCTGCAGGGTTTGGCTGGGGGATTCATCGAAGAGTTTGCGGTACTCCGCCGAAAACCGTCCCAAGTGGGTAAAGCCCCAGCCCAGCGCGATCTCGGAGATAGTGCGGATTGAACCATGCTCGAGGATTTCCTGGCGCACGACACCCAGTCGGTACTTCTTCAAATACGCCATCGGCGACAGCGCAAAATATTTACGAAACGCATCGAAGAGCTTGAACCGCGACACACCGGCAGCGACTTCCAGATCCTCTAAATGCACGGCATCGCGGGCATTGTCATGAATGTATTGCCGCGCCCGAATCAGGTAATGCGGCAGCTTCACGCCGAGCACGTCGCGCAATTCTTCTGAATAGTTGTTCGGCTGGGCCAGGATCAAACCCTTGATCAACGAGCTTTCCAGATCCCGCGTAAACGCCGCCTGCTCATACAACTCGTTGCTGCACTCAAGCTCCGCAATAAAGTAGCGCGCCATGCGCCACCAAGATGCCGAAGCACCGTCCACCGCATCCATCACCGACTCAAACCGCAGTGGCGCTTCAATCGGCCGTTGCAGCAACCCTTCCAGCGACTCACTCATCGCCGCCCGCGTAATCACCACCTGCAACTTGCGACAATCACCGGAAATCGCCAGCACCTGATGCTCGTTAGGCGACAAAATCACGCCTTGGTCACGGTTGGAGCTCAGGCGCTCGCCGTTCTTGCTCAATTCCTGCTCGCCCACCAACGGCAGGCTCAGGCTGTAGCTGCTGAAGTGCTCGGCGTCTTCGATATCAATGGTCACATCGGTGCCGTACTCGATCACGCCCAAGGTGGTGGCGCGGGACTTGAACACATTGGCGCTGTGGTGAAAACGCAGGCGCTCGGGCGTGCTTGTCGCCAGGCGGTGCGGCCCGCAGATGCCGGACATCCAGCTGCAGGCGCCCTCCAGGTCGAAGCGTTGAATATGGATCTCGCGTGTATGGCTACTCATCAGGGTGCACCCACGGCGGTTAGGCGGTTGCGCGCTCTGGCGGCGCGTCGTTGGCAATCGACAGCAAGTTCTACGCCACGCCCGCCTGAATGCAACCGGGTGGATAGCAAGCGTCGACTATGTGGATAAGCCGCAGGCATTTGCGACCTTCCTTTGGTATGACAGTAGCGCATGGCGTCACCTGGGCGCACTGAACTGGGTATTTGCTGCCCAATTTTGCGGCCTGCCTTCACCCATTAAGCGGATAGCCCGCGCCCTGCCCCACTGCCTCTAATAACCCACCGATTAGCCCCTATCAAAAAAGGTGCCTCCCATGAGTGGTGCAAGAAGCGTCGAGCAGTGGAAAACGTTTATCGAAGGTTGCCTGGACTTTCGGCCGGTGGATGAAGTGTTTCGCATCGCCCGCGACATGTTCACCGAGCCCGAACTGTTCGACCTGGAGATGGAACTGATCTTCGAAAAAAACTGGATCTACGCCTGCCACGAAAGTGAACTGGCCAATAACCACGACTTCGTGACCATGCGCGCCGGGCGCCAGCCGATGATCATCACCCGCGACGGCGAAGGCCAACTCAATGCGCTGATCAACGCTTGCCAGCATCGTGGCACCACACTGACCCGTGTCGGCAAGGGCAACCAATCGACCTTTACCTGCCCGTTCCACGCGTGGTGCTACAAGAGCGACGGCCGGCTGGTGAAGGTCAAGGCGCCGGGCGAGTACCCGGAAGGTTTCGACAAAGCCACACGCGGCCTGAAAAAAGCCCGTATCGAAAGCTACAAGGGCTTTGTGTTCATCAGCCTCAACGTGCAAGGCACCGACAGCCTGGAAGACTTCCTCGGTGACGCCAAAGTGTTCTTCGACATGATGGTCGCGCAGTCGGCCACCGGTGAGCTGGAAGTGTTGCCGGGCAAATCCGCCTACACCTACGACGGCAACTGGAAACTGCAAAACGAAAACGGCCTGGACGGTTATCACGTCAGCACCGTGCACTACAACTACGTGGCCACGGTGCAGCATCGCCAGCAGGTGAATACCGAAAACGGCAGCGCGTCCGCCAGCACACTGGACTACAGCAAACTCGGCGCCGGCGACGCGAATACCGATGACGGCTGGTTCGCCTTCAACAACGGCCACAGCGTGCTGTTCAGCGACATGCCCAACCCCAGCGTGCGCTCGGGCTACGCCACCATCATGCCGCGCCTGGTGGAAGAACACGGCCAGCAGAAAGCCGAGTGGATGATGCACCGCCTGCGCAACCTGAACATCTACCCGAGCCTGTTCTTTCTCGACCAGATCAGCTCGCAGCTGCGCATCATCCGCCCGGTGGCGTGGAACAAGACCGAGATCATCAGCCAGTGCCTGGGCGTGAAAAACGAGTCGGATGCCGACCGCGAAAACCGCATTCGCCAGTTTGAGGATTTCTTCAACGTATCGGGCATGGGTACGCCGGATGATCTGGTGGAGTTTCGCGAAGCCCAGCGCGGTTTCCAGGGCCGCCTGGAGCGCTGGAGCGATATCTCACGGGGCAGCCATCGCTGGGAAACCGGGCCGACACCGAACAGCGAAGCCATCGGCATTCAACCGGCCATGACCGGCACCGAATTCACCCACGAAGGCCTGTATGTGAACCAGCATCGCAACTGGCAGCAATTTCTGCTCAAAGGCCTGGACCAGCAAGCGCTGACACTGCGGGAGGTGAAGTGATGGATGCCCAATTGCAGTACCGGATCGAGCAATTTTTCTATCGCAAATCCGAACTGTGCGACGCCCAGGACTGGGACGCCTATGTGCAGCTGTTCGACCCGCAGAGCGAGTTTCACTTGCCGCAATGGGACTCGGAGCACGTGTACACCCGCGACCCCAAACGCGAAATGTCGCTGATCTACTACGCCAACCGTTCGGGCCTGGAAGACCGCGTGTTCCGTTTGCGCACCGGCAAGGCCGCGTCGGCCACGCCGATGCCGCGCACCTTGCACTTGATCAATAACGTGCGGATCGCCGAGCAGGCAGACGGCACGCTGGAGGTGAAGCTGAACTGGCACACGCTGTTCTATCGCCTGGCCACCTCAGAGCAGTTTTACGGGCCTGCCACTTACCACCTCAAGCCGGATGGCGACAGCTGGCTGATCACCCGCAAGCACGCACTGTTGCTCAACGACACCATCAACTCGGTGCTGGATTTCTATCACTTGTAGCAGAGAACTTTTGTGACAAGCACCGTCCTGTGGCGAGCGGGCTTGCCCCGCGTTGGGCTGCGAAGCGGCCCCAATAAAGTCACCGCATTCATCCAGTCAAACCACAGTGCCTGAACCAGGGGCCGCTTCGCGCCCC
>NZ_VBVZ01000350.1 GCF_005863185.1 Pseudomonas edaphica | reverse complement strand
CAATCAATACCGCATCACAGGCGGCAAGCGCCAGGTGCGACTGGCCGTCGAGCAAGGTCAACGGCAGATTGCGGCCTTCAAGCAACGCCTCGATTTGCGCACGCCGTTGCGGGCTGGCGCAAGGTAATACGAAACGCACGCCTGGCTTCAAGGCTTGAAGGCGTTCGGCAGCCTCGAAAAACACACTGGCCAGACGCCCGACTTCACCGCCTCGACTGCCCGGCATCAATGCCACCAGCGGACCGTCAGGCAAGCCCAGCTGGGCGCGCGCGGCGGCGCGGTCAGCTTGTAGCGGGATGGTGTCGGCCAAGGTATGCCCGACAAACCGCACCGGCACGCCCTTCTCTTCGTAAAACCTGGCTTCGAACGGCAGCAAGGTCAGCATCAAGTCGCAGCCTTCGCGGATCTTCAGCACACGCTTCTGCCGCCACGCCCATACGGACGGGCTAACGTAATGCACGGTCTTGATGCCGGCCTGACGCAACTTGAGTTCGATATTGAGGGTGAAGTCCGGCGCATCGATGCCAATAAAGACGTCGGGCTTTTCTTCGATCAGGGTTTGAATCAGCAGCTTGCGGCGCGCCAGCAACTCACGCAGTCGGCCCAGCACCTCCACCAACCCCATGACCGACAGGCGCTCCATGGGAAAGTAGGATGTCAGACCTTCGGCCTGCATGAGCGGGCCGCCCACGCCAATAAACTCCACCGCTGGATGCTGGGCCTTGAGCGCCCGCATCAGGCCAGCGCCCAGGATATCGCCGGAAGCTTCACCGGCCACCAGCGCAATACGCAGAGTAGCCATGATCAGCGGGTGATGCCGCGCGTCGATGCCTGGATAGAGTCGCGGAACACCGCGACTTCCGGGAACAACGCTGCTGGCTCGGTCAGTTCAGTCAGTGCCTGCTCAACCGTCAGCCCCTGACGGTAAACCGTCTTATAGGCGCGGCGCAGAGCGTGAATCGCGTCTTCACTGAAACCGCGACGGCGCATGCCTTCGAAGTTCATGCTGCGGGCTTCGGCAGGGTTGCCGAACACCGTGACAAATGCCGGAACATCCTTGCCAATCGCTGTGCCCATGCCGGAAAAGCTGTGGGCGCCGATATGGCAGTACTGGTGGACCAGGGTGAAGCCGGACAGGATCGCCCAATCGTCAACGTGCACATGGCCGGCCAGCGCCGTGTTGTTGACCAGGATGCAATGGTTGCCGATCACACTGTCATGGCCGATATGCGCATAGGCCATGATCAGATTGTGATCACCCAGCGTGGTTTCGGCACGATCCTGCACAGTGCCACGGTGAATGGTCACACCTTCACGGATGATGTTGTGATCACCGATTACCAGGCGTGTTTCTTCACCCTTGTACTTCATGTCCGGGGTGTCTTCGCCTACCGAGGAAAACTGGTAGATACGATTGTGTTTGCCAATGCGGGTCGGACCTTTGAGGATCACGTGTGGCCCGATGACAGTCCCCTCGCCGATTTCAACACCTGCGCCGATGATCGACCAAGGGCCGACCTCAACGTCGGCGGCCAGAATGGCCGACGGATCGATGATTGCGCGAGGGTCAATCAAACTCATAGTTTGCGTTCCGCACAGATGATCTCAGCGGAACACACCGGCTTGCCGTCCACCGAGGCCTGGCATTCGAACTTCCAGATCTGGCGCTTGCAGCTGATGAACTTGGCTTCCAGGATCAACTGGTCACCCGGAGTGACCGGGTTGCGAAAGCGCAGTTTGTCGGAGCCCACGAAATAGTAAAGCGTGCCGTCGGCAGGCTTGAGGTCGAGCATTTTGAAACCAAGGATACCGGCAGCCTGGGCCATCGCTTCGATAATCAGCACGCCCGGCATGATCGGATGCGCGGGGAAGTGACCATTGAAGAACGGTTCGTTGATGCTGACATTCTTGTAGGCACGAATGCGCTTTTCCTCGACATTGAGGTCCACTACACGGTCCACCAGCAGGAACGGGTAACGGTGAGGCAGGTATTCGCGAATCTCGTTGATGTCCATCATTTCGGGGGGAAGCCTGTAATAAAGATTGGGGGCGGGCGAACTAAACGCACGCCCCGCTAGCAAATCAAGGAGGCAGTCTAGCGGCTGTGCACACTTGATATGGAAATGGTATCAGCCTTCTGATGAAGCATTACCGCCAGGGGTCACGTCCTCGACACGCTTTTCGACCTGCTTGAGGCGTCGGGCCATGTCGTCGATCTTGCGCAAACGTGCCGCACTTTTGCGCCATTCAGCCGCAGGCTGCATGGCCGTACCGGAAGAGTAGGCACCCGGCTCGGTAATCGAGTGGGTCACCATGGTCATGCCGGTGATGAAGACGTTGTCGCAAACTTCAATATGCCCCACCAGCCCAACGCCACCGGCGAGCATGCAATGCTTTCCGATCTTGGTACTGCCGGAGATACCCACGCACGCCGCCATGGCGGTGTGATCGCCAATCTGCACGTTGTGGGCGATCTGGATCTGGTTGTCGAGCTTCACGCCGTTACCGAGCACGGTATCGGCCAAGGCCCCGCGATCTACAGCGGTGTTGACACCGATTTCCACGTCATCGCCGATCAATACGCCGCCGACCTGGGCAATTTTGTGCCAGATGCCTTTGGCGTTGGCAAAACCGAAACCTTCGCCACCGATCACTGCGCCTGACTGAATGACCACCCGCTCACCAATACGCACGTCGTGGTAAAGGGTGACGCGAGGCGCCAGCCAGCCATCGGCGCCGATTTCACAGCGCGCACCGATAAAGCAATGAGCCCCCACCGTGACACCGGCAGCAATGCGCGCACCACTCTCGATCACGGCAAACGCGCCAATGCTGGCCGCAGGGTCAACCTGGGCATCATCGGCAATCACGGCCGACGGGTGAATACCAACCGCCGCCCTGGGTTTCGGATCGAACAGGTGCGACGCCCGGGCATACGCCAGGTAAGGGTCGGCAACCACCAGCGCATCCCCGGTAAACCCTTCGGCGTCAGCGGCCTTCAGCAACACGGCTGCGGCTTGGCTGTCGACCAGGTATTTACGGTATTGGGGATTTGCGAGGAAGCTCAACTGAGCTGGGCCAGCCTCCTGCAAAGTGGCTAGCCCAGTGATTTCTTTCTCCTTGGAGCCACGCAAGGTGGCCCCCAGGAACTCGGCCAACTCGCCGAGCTTGATAGTCGCGGTCATGGCTTACTTCAGCTGGTTCATGCGCTCGATCACCTGGCGGGTGATGTCGTATTGAGGCTTGACGTCAATCACGGCGCCGCGCTCGAACACCAGGTCAAAGGCACCTTTCTTGATGACTTCTTCCACGGCGCTGTCGAGCTTAGGCTTGAGCTGCTTGAGCATTTCACGGTCAGCAACGGCTTTGGCTTCGTTCAGCTCCTTGGACTGGAACTGGTAGTCGCGGGCCTTTTGCTTGAATTCAAGCTCCAGACGCTCACGCTCGCCTTGCTGCATTTTGTCGCCACCGGCTACCAGACGATCCTGGATACCCTTGGCACTGCTTTCCAGAGTCTTGAGCTTGGTCAGTTGCGGACCGAACTTCTTCTCGGCATCCACGGCGTAACGCTTGGCCGCGTCGGATTCCAGCAGGGCCATCTGATAGTTCAGGACGGCGATTTTCATTTCGGCGAAGGCCGGGGTGGTTACCAGCACGGTGGCCAGCAGAACCAATTGAGTCAACTTACGCACGATGTACTCCTACAGAATCCGTTGTCGTTATCTTGGGTCAGACGCTTAGAACGTCTGGCCGAGGGAGAATTGGAAAATCTGGGTTTCAGCGTTATCCGGTTTCTTGATCGGCATGGCCAGAGCAAAGCTCAATGGGCCAAGTGCAGTCACCCACGTCACACCTACACCTACGGAACTGGCGAGGTTGGTCAGACTGACGTCATTGCACTGGGTGTTGGACACAGAACCAGGAGTCGGGTTGTTGACCTGTTGGCACTTGGAGTCAAACACGTTACCCACGTCCCAGAAGACCGAAGTACGCAGCGAACGCTGATCCTTGACGAATGGCAGCGGGAACAGAAGCTCGGCACCACCCTGGATCAGTACGTTACCACCGAATGCCAGAGCGTCATTGTTGGAGTCAGGGAGCGTGCCTTGGTTACCGGTTACCGCTTGACCACGACTCGGCGTACCACGCGGGCCCAAGGTACTGTCCTTGAAGCCACGAACCGAGTTGAAACCGCCTGCATAGTAGTTCTCATAGAACGGCAGACCACTGGTCGAACCATAACCGTCGCCATAACCCAATTCGGTGTGCAGGCGCACGGTGTAGTTGTCGCTCAGCGGCTGGAACAACTGGCCACGGTAGTCGAGCTTGAAGAACGACAGGTCGCTGCCCGGCGTGGTGGCTTCAGCAGTCAGGCTTTGGGAATGGCCACGTGTCGCCAGCACACCTTTGTTCAGGGTCGATTCCGACCAGCCAACCGACGCCTTGAAGTTCAGGAACTGGTCACCTTCACGGCGCACGAAGTCGAAAATCTCATCCGTGGTGTACACACCGGTCTTGATTTTGTCCTGTTGCGCAGTAAAACCGAAGGTCAGACGCGAAGTCTCGCTGATCGGGTAACCGATGTTGACACCGGCGCCGAGGCTGTCGATCGCGTAGCTGGCAACGTCAACGTTCAGGTCTTTGTAGTCGGTGGTGCGGTAGAAGGCGTTGTAGCCCAGGCTCACACCGTCAGCTGTCCAGTAGGGGTCGACATAACCGAAGTTATAGCGGCTCTGGTATTCGCTTCGGGTCAGGCCGATGGAGACCTTGTTACCGGTACCGAGGAAGTTGTTCTGGGTGATCGAACCACCGAGGATCAGACCGGCACTCTGTGCAAAACCGACGCTGGCAGTGATCGAACCCGAGGCCTGTTCTTCAACGGCGTAGTTCACGTCAACCTGGTCATCCACACCCGGTACGGCCGGGGTTTCGACGTTGACTTCCTTAAAGAAGCCCAGGCGCTCAAGACGGGTCTTGGACTGGTCGATCAGGTAAGTCGACGCCCAGCCACCTTCCATCTGACGCATCTCACGACGCAGCACTTCGTCCGCAGACTTGGTGTTGCCACGGAAGTTGATGCGGTTCACGTAGGCACGCTTGCCTGGGTCGACAACGAAGGTGATGTCCACGGTGTGGTCTTCGTCGTGCGGGGTCGGCACGCCGTTGACGTTGGCGAAGGTATAGCCTTCGTTACCCAGGCGACGGGTGATCAGTTCGGACGTGGTGGTCATCAGCTTGCGCGAGAACACCTGGTCTTTCTGCACCAGCAACAGCGACTTCACCTGGTCCTCAGGGACTTTCAGGTCGCCGCTGAGCTTGACGTCACGCACGGTGTATTTCTCACCTTCGTTGACGTTGACGGTGATGTAGACGTGTTTCTTGTCCGGGGTGATGGACACCTGGGTCGAAGCGATATCCATGTTGATATAGCCACGGTCCAGGTAGTAGGAACGCAGACGTTCCAGGTCACCGGAGAGTTTTTCACGGGCGTACTTGTCATCGTTCTTGAAGAACGACAGCCAGTTGGTGGTCTTGAGTTCGAACAGGTCGATCAGGTCGTCATCAGCAAACTTGGTGTTACCCACCACGTTGATGTGCTGGATCGCCGCCACGGTGCCTTCGTTGATCTTGACCTTGAGGCCAACACGGTTACGAGGCTGCGGAATCACTTCGGTTTCCACGGACGCGGAATAGCGACCCTGGGCGACGTACTGACGTTGCAGTTCGTTACGCACACCCTCGAGGGTGGCGCGCTGGAAGATCTCGCCTTCGGCCAGGCCGGATTGCTTGAGACCCTTCATCAAGTCTTCAGTGGAGATCGCCTTGTTACCCTCGATCTCAATACTGGCGACGGAAGGTCGCTCAACGACAGTGATGACCAGGACCTTACCTTCGCGACCCAGTTGGATATCTTGAAAGAACCCGGTTTTGAACAGCGCACGAGTGGATTCCACCAGGCGACGATCATCCGCCTGTTCCCCGACGTTCAACGGCAAGGCACCAAAGACGCTACCGGCGGAAACCCGCTGGAGGCCGTTGACGCGAATATCGGAGATAGTGAAGGACTCGGCGTGAACTTCGGCGATCATCAATACGGTGAGAACCGCAGTTAGCAGCAGACGTTTCATGAAGTCCTTTCTTATTCCAACTGGCAATAAACAAACTGCCGCAAAATGCGGCAGATTCGCAATTCAGCGAAGCGTTACAGTCGTCCCAGATCGTTGACCAGAGCTAACAACATCACTCCAACCACCAAACTGATACCGATCTGTATCCCCCAACCCTGCACCCGATCCGACAAGGGGCGACCACGCACCCACTCGACCAGATAAAACAACAGATGCCCCCCATCCAATACTGGAATGGGCAGCAAATTCAGAACTCCAAGGCTAATACTCAGATAAGCCAGGAAATTCAGGAAATCCGCGACACCCGACTGGGCAGAAGCGCCCGCCACTTTAGCAATGGTTATCGGTCCACTCAAGTTTTTTACCGAGAGCTCGCCGAACAACATTTTCTTGAGCGATTCGAGGGTCAGCACACTCATGGTCCAAGTGCGTTTTGCACCCTCGCCAATCGCCGCCAACGGCCCGAAGCTGACCTCCCGCA
>NZ_VBVZ01000034.1 GCF_005863185.1 Pseudomonas edaphica | reverse complement strand
CCCCAAAGAGGGTCGGCTTGCCACTCCCAGGCAACAGCCAATAAACACCGAGACCGCCGCTTGGCCAACCACCCGTTCATACCGGGTCGGGCGTGGCCCCGCACGCGCCTCAATCTGCCAGCCTGTAATGGAACAAATGAAATGAAGATCTCTGTATCCCTGCTGAGCAGTGCCCTGCTGCTCGCCATGAACTCATCGGTGTTCGCCGCCAGCAGCGTCGACCTCAGCGTCAAGGGCATCATCACGCCCAGCGCCTGTACACCCAACCTGCCAGGTGACGTCGATTTTGGAAAAATCGCGGCAAAAGACCTGAATCTAGACAGCTATACGCCGCTTGAGAGAAAGACCCTGCAACTGAGCGTCAATTGCGACGCGGCGACACTGTTTGCAATCCACCCCCTCGACAATCGAGCCGGTTCAGCCGCTCACGGCGCCGCCTTTGGCCTGGGTTTGATCAACGGAAACCAGAAGCTCGGCGTATATCAGCTGACGTTCACCAAACCCACCGCCGAAACGCCCTCCACTCTGATTGCGATGTTCAACTCCGAGGGCCGATGGACGGAGATCCTTACAGATGACGCCATCGCCCCCAACGATCTGGTGGCGCTGGGCAGCCGGGGCGACAGCGGTTGGGCACCCCACCCGATAAAAGACGCGATCATGGACATGACGCTGTACACCTCAATTGCACCGGCAAGAAACCTGACCTTGACCAGCGAAGTGGTAATCGACGGCTCTGCGACCTTTGAAATGAAGTACCTGTAAATGGATATTTCCCAAATGAAGACCTGCCTGCCCCTGTTGAGCAGCGCGCTGTTGCTCGCCATTACCTCATCCGCCTTCGCCGCCAGTTCCGTGGACCTGACCGTCAAGGGTTTGATCACCCCCAGCGCCTGCACTCCCAACCTGCCGGGCGCCGTGGACTACGGAAAAATCGCAGCAAAAGACCTGAACCCCGACAGCCACACCTGGCTTGAGGACCAGACATTGCAGTTGAGCGTGAACTGCGAGGCGGCGACGCTGTTTGCCATCAACCCCATCGACAATCGAGCCGGTTCCTCAACCATTGGCCGAGGCTCCTACGGCCTGGGCCTGGCCAACGGCACAGAAAAGCTCGGCGGGTATCAACTGATGTTCAGCAACCCCGTCGCCGAAACGCCTTCGACCTTGCTCTACCAGTACGAACAGCGCGACTGGGCGCCGCTCTATCCAGAGGACCCCGTAGAAGACGATATGTTGGTGGCCCTGGGCAGCCGTGGCGATTCCGGCTGGGCCCCGCACCCCGTGCAGGACGCGCTCATGGACATCACCGTGCACACCGCCGTTGCGCCTGCCAACGGCTTGAGCCTGGCCAACGAAGTGGCGCTGGACGGCTCCACAACGTTTGAAGTCATGTACCTGTAAATGGAGACCTTTGAAATGAAGACCTCGCTGTCCCTGCTCAGCGCTGCGCTGTTGCTCACAAGCGCCTCGTCAGTGTTCGCCGCCAGCAGTGTGGACCTGACCGTCAAGGGGCTGATCACACCCAGCGCTTGTGCCCCCAGCCTTTCAAGCGGCGGGGTCATCGACCACGGCAAAGTAGCCGCCAAAGACTTAAGGCTGGACGGCTACACGTTGCTTGGCAATCACACGCTGCAACTGGCGATCACCTGCGATGCACCCACCCTGCTGGCCCTTAAGGGCATCGACAATCAAGGTAGCGCCTACGACTCGAGCAACGCCTACGGCCTGGGCTTGGTCAGCGGCAAAAAACTCGGCGGGTACACCCTGGCACTAGATAACCCAATGGCGGATGGCGCGGTGATTTCCGTGATTGGGTCCCGGGATAACGGCCTCAGTTGGCGCGAAATTTACCCAGGAGACGTCTGGCCAGCCGCCGACCTCGCTTCGTTTGGCGATCGCTCGACCGGCAGTTGGGCGCCGGCACCGGTCCAGCAAGTGACTGCGGGGCTTGGGGTGCAAACCATTATCGCTCCAACTGCCGGGATGGACCTGACCACTGAGGTCCCCATCTATGGCTCCGCCACAATTGAAGTGAAATACCTGTAACCCCCCTCTAACATCACAGGATGTGACCCATGGCTAGCCTCCTCACTCCCATCGCCGCGACATTGTTACTGATCTGCGCCGGCCCAGCATTCGCCGCCAGCAGCATCGATCTGACCGTCAAGGGGCTGATCACACCCAGCGCTTGTGCCCCCAGCCTTTCAAGCGGCGGGGTCATCGACCACGGCAAAATCGCGTCCAAGGATTTAAAGCCGGACAATTGGACGGTCATCGGCAATCACACGCTGCAACTGGCGATAACCTGCGAGGCGCCAACTCTGGTGGCCCTCAAGGGCATCGATAATGTAGGCGACTCCCATGACCCGATGAACAGGTATGGCCTGGGCCTGGTCAGCGGCCAAAAATTGGGCGGGTACTCCCTGACCTTCGGCAATCCTATAGCCGACAACGCAGCGATCTCCGTGATTGAGTCCTCCGATAACGGCCTCACCTGGCAGGAAAATATCCCAGGTGACACTTGGCCAGCCGCCTACCTCGCTTCGTTTGGCGATCGTTCGACCGGCAGTTGGGCGCCCACCCCAGTCCGGCTGGTGACGGCCGATCTCAAGGTGCAAACCCTTATCGCTCCAACTGCCGGGATGGACCTGACCACTGAGGTCCCCATCTACGGCTCCGCCACAATTGAAGTGAAATACCTGTAACCCCCTCTAACATCACAGGATGTGACCCATGGCTAGCCTCCGCACTCCCATCGCCGCGACATTGTTGCTGATCTGCGCCGGCCCAGCATTCGCCGCCAGCAGCATCGATCTGACCGTCAAGGGGCTGATTACCCCCAGCGCCTGCACCCCGGCACTGGCCCAAGGCGGTGTTGCCGACTACGGAAAGATCGCCGCCAAGGACCTGCAAGAAAACCAGGCTACTCCGTTGCCGCCCACTACCTTGCCATTCAACCTCAGCTGCGAGGCCGCCACGCTGTTTGCACTCAATGGTGTGGATAACCGCGCCGGCTCAGCCAGTAGCCCCAACGATTACTCGTATGGCCTGGGGTTCATCAACGAAACAGAGCGGGTCGGCGACTACGTGATCATTATCACCAACTACCTCGCCGACAACCTGCCTGTCAGCAAGCTGGCCTCCCGTGACAACGGCGCCACCTGGAGCGAAAACAGTGAGGACGCCATCTGGATGCGCGGCAGGCTCGCCGCCTTCGGCAACAACGCAAGTGGCACCTGGGCGCCCATCGCGATCAAGGCACTGACCAGCAACCTGGTGGTTCACCCCACTATCGCCCCTTCCAGTGGCCTGACATTGACCCAGGAACAACCTGTCGATGGCTCCGCCACGTTGGAAGTGATGTACCTGTAACCCCTCATCCTCTTACTAAGGAAGGTTTAAACGATGACTTACTTAAGAGCGGCGCCCCTGGCCGCCCTGTTGTTGGGCACCTCGTCTCTCACGCTGGCCGCCAGCAGCCTGGACCTTACCGTCAAGGGCATCATCACGCCCAGCGCCTGCGCGCCAGTGGTTTCCGGCGGCGGCAATGTCGACTTCGGCAAGGTGTCGGTCAAGGACCTCAACGCTGATACCTACACCGACCTACCCAGAGAAACCATGCTCTTGAGCGTGCGCTGCGAAGGGCCGACGTTTTTTACCTTGAACACCATCGACAACCGCGCCGGCACCACCGCCAGCCACTTCAGTTGGCACGGCCTGGGCCTGACCCCCAGCGATGAAAAACTCGGCGATGCCGGGCTTGGTCTCTACCAGCCGGTGGCCGACGGCGTACCGGTGCGCACCATCACCTCACGGGATGGCGGCGTCACCTGGATGCCTTCAGTGATGCTCAGCCATACCGTGTTGACGGCGGTCGCCGACAACGACGGCGTGGTGCCGATTGCGATCCAGGAACTGGACGCCGAGATACGCCTGATCACCCACATTGCGCCCGCCAGCAGCCTGACGCTGACCGACGATGTGCCTATCGACGGTCACGCCACCGTGCAAGTCAATTACCTCTAAGGAACCTCCCGATGAACACTCGATTGACCACCCTGGCCGTCAGCGCACTGCTGCTCAGTTCGGCCAATGCCTTTGCCGCCAGCAGCGTCGACCTGACCGTCAAAGGCCTGATTGTGCCCAGCGCCTGTACGCCCAGCCTGTCCGGCGGTGGCATGATCGACCACGGCAAAGTGTCTGCCAAGGACTTGAACCCGGACCGGGGCACCGCGATTGGCGTGCATACCCTGTCGATGACCGTCGACTGTGACGCGCCGATCCAGTTTGCTCTGCACCCCATCGATAACCGCGCAGCCTCAGGTCTAACCACGGACTTCGGCCTGGGCTTTATCAACGAAACCCAGAAGCTGGGCCACTTCTCCCTCACTTGGCGCGGCATGGTTGCCGACGGCGTGACCGTTCAACCCATCGCATCGATGGACCAGGGCAAAACCTGGTACTCCGAAAAATTCTGGGAGCCGAGCATGTACATGGCGGCAGCGTCGATGAGCGACGACACCCAGCCGCTGCCGATCCAAAACCTGAGCGTCGATCTGGAAGTGCTCACTATCATCAATGCCGCCGCCAGCCTGGACCTCAGCAATGAGGTAACCATCGATGGCTCGGCCACCGTTGAAGTGAAGTACCTGTAACCCATGGCCGCCCATCCCTTGACTACCGCCGGGCATGGGCTGCGCCTACCTGTGCCGGTACTGAACACCGTTGGCCGTTGCGTGGCTGCGCTGCTCCTCTGCCTGGCCACCTTAGTCAACGCCCACGCGGCCTCGACCGTCGACCTCACGGTAACCGGCCGGATAACGCCGGACGCCTGCCATGTCGAGCTGACTAATGAAGGCACCGTCGATCACGGCAAGATTCCTTCCCATAGCCTCAACGCCGACGAATTCACCGTGCTGCCTATCCAGATGCTCGATCTGCGCGTGCAGTGCGCCAGGCCCATGTTGTTTGCGCTGGTAGGTATTGATAATCGCGCCGACTCCTCGTCGGCACCCGATTATTTCTACGGGCTGGGCAGGAACATCCACGTCCCAGAGGAGCGCCTGGGATCCGTGGCATTGTCCTATCGCAACGCAGTGGGCGATGCGCAGCCCATGCAGGTATTGGCGTCCAACGACAACGGCGAAACCTGGTCACAGGAGCCCAACGCTTACCCGCGCGCGCATATGGCCTTTGCGCCAGTCGGGGACCGCCAACCGGATTTCATCGGCCAGTTGACCGTCCAGGTTCAGGTGAGCACCGCCATCAATTTTTCGCAGTACCTGACCCTGGACCAGGAAGTCCCGCTCGACGGCGCCATTGTCCTGGACCTGCGCTACCTCTGACCGCCCCCCTTTTGGCCTAATGGAAACCCCATCATGACGACGTCATTCTCAAACACCGTGGTGGGCCTTGTCGCCCTGCTGCTGATCCTTGGCAATCAAGTCAAAGCCGACGGCATGGTCCCGGACACCTCCGTGGTGATCGTGCATGAAGCCGAAGGCGAAGCGGCGGTGTCGGTGACCAATACCGACAGCCAGCTCGCGCTGCTGCATGTGACCTTGCAGGACATTCCTGAAGACACCGAGCCGCTGTTGGTGGTGACACCGCCGCTGTCTCGGGTAGAAGCGTCCAAAACCCAGCTGGTGCGCTTCATTCTGCAAAACCAGAAGCCGTTGCTGACCCAGCGGCTTAAACGGGCAGTGTTCGAAGGCATGCCCCAAGGTCGCGCCGCCACCGCCGCCGGTCACGCCCGTGTGGGCGTGACCGTGCGCCAGAACCTGCCCGTGATCGTGCACCCCAAGGGCCTTGCGCCGAACCGCACCCCTTGGACCGACCTGACCTGGACGCTGCGCGACGGCCAATTACAGGTGCGCAACGACACGCCTTATGTGGTGCGCCTTGCACAGGAGCTGTTGCTGTTGCCCGGTGACGGCAGGGCAATGCTGCCGCGTACCTATGTGCTGCCGGGCGAAGCTTTGAGCGTACCGGCCAGCGGTGGCCAGGCCAGAACGGTGCGTCTGCAGCCGGCCACGGTGTATGGGTTTGCGGTCAAGGCCTACGACGCCCCTATCACCCTCTGACTGACAACCACAGGTGTCGTGACAGACCGGCACCTGGATAACGAAGTGACGGCTTATTGACCGTCACCAGAGCGCCTGGAATCCCCGACACAACGGGGGCCAGTGCACTCACTACTCGAGTACCTTGCGTGAAAACAGTATTGAGTTACCGTGACGGCGAAGCCGTGTCCGATACCCCCGTCTGCCAGACCTTGCCGCTGGTGTTGTTACTGTGTGCCCTCGTGCCCGACAAGGCTTGGGCCGACGATTCCAGCCCGGTTGGCTTCGACGCCCAGACCTTGCATCAGCGTGGCATTGACCCACAGCTGGCCAGCCTGTTGCTGGCAGCACCGCGCTTCGCTGCCGGGCGGCACACCGTTAACCTGCGGGTCAACGGCCAACGCCGTGGCCGACAGGATCTGACCTTCGATCAACAGGGCAACCTGTGCCTGGACCGCGCCTTGCTGGACGCCGCTGACCTGGTGACGCCCAGCGAGACGCCAGGCTGCCGGGATTTTCTCGCGCAGTATCCACAAACCCTGGTGGAGCCGGACCCGGCGACACTGACGGTGTCACTGGTGGTGCCCACCGAAGCCCTGCGCCCTGTGCAGCAGGATATCTCGGGGTACGAAACCGGCGGTTTTGCCGGGCTGCTCAACTATGACCTCAGCGGTTTTTACAACCGCTTCGGCGATGACGCCAGCCGCTTTGGCTCGGCCAATACCGAAGTCGGGTTCAACGCCGGCGACTGGATCGTGCGCAGCCGCCAGGTGCAGACCTGGCAGGATGGCCTGTCGCGCAGTACGCATCTGGAGGCCTACGCGCAACGCACCTTCGCCAGCCACCAGGCGGTGCTGCAGGCCGGGCAGATCAACCTCTACAACCCGGTGCTCTCCGGTGCGCAGATCACCGGCGTGCAGGTGCTGACCGAACATGCACTTCAAGAACAGGGTCAGGGCGCGCAGATCCAAGGTATCGCCAACAGCCCGGCGCAAGTGGAAGTACGTCAGAACGGAGCACTGATTCACTCCACCGTGGTGCCTGCCGGGCCTTTCACCTTGAACGATGTACGTCGGTTGAACACGCGCTCGGATGTCGAAGTCACGGTCAAGGAAAGTGTTGGCGGTGAGCGACGTTTCACCGTGCCCGCCGCCATGCTTGGCCTCGGGTTGCCGGCACCGGGCTACTCCGTGGCCGCAGGCCGAGTGCGCAATGTGGGTGACGCCAGGGGTGATGATCCTTGGGTGGTGAGTGCCGGCTGGACCGGCGCCTTGCACCCGCAACTGACACTGGGGAGTGGCGTGCTGGCCGCCAGCGAATACCGTTCGGTAGGCGCCAGCCTGGGCTGGTTGCCGTGGCTTGACAGCCAGATCCAGCTGTCAACCCAACTGTCCAACACCCAGGGCTGGGAAAAAGTCTCGGGTGTACAGACCGACCTGTCATGGTCCCAGCGCTTGAGCGAACAGTGGTCGGTCAGCGCCGCCAACTCCTGGCGCAGCATCGGCTACCGCGAACTCGAAGAAAGCACCTATGAGCGCGACCACAGCCATGAGAGTAATGACAGCCGTCGCAACTCCCGCTATCGCGACCAGCAAAGCCTCAACCTGGGTTGGTCGCATCCGCTGCTGGGCGCCTTCAGTGCCGGGGTTTCGCGCTCATCCAACTTTGCCGGTGACAGCAGCAGCCGCGCGCTGGCGTCCTGGGGTACCAGTATCGGCGCCGTGTCGTTGTCGGCCAGTGCCGAGTGGCAAATGGGCGGCCGCGAGCAGCGAGACAACGCCGTCTATCTCAACATCAGCGTACCGCTGGGCGAGAGCCGCAGGCTACGCAGCTGGGTGCGCAATTCCGGCGGTGAAAACCGTACCGGCCTGGGCCTGACCGAACAGATCGACGACCAACTCAGCTACCGCGTCAGCGCCGAACACGACAGCAGTGACCATCAGGTGGAAACCTCCGTAGGCGTCTCGGCACTGCCGCGCTACAGCCAGCTCGATTTCAGCTACAGCCGCTCCGACGCCGAGCGTTCGAGCTACCAGGGCGGCGCTCGTGGCGGTGTGGTGCTGCACGGCGACGGCGTGACCTTTTCGCCCTACCCGGTGCGCGACACCTTTGCCGTGGTGTCGGTCGGCGACATGAGCGGCATTAAGCTCAGCACCCCCAGCGGCCCGGTGTGGACCGACTGGCAGGGCCAGGCCGTAGTGCCGCAAGTGGCCGCATACGGGCGCAGCCCGGTTGAAGTGCAGACACGCTCACTGCCGCGCAATGCCGATATCAATAACGGCCTGGCGATGATCTCGGCCGGGCGTGGCGCGGTGGACCGCGTCGAATTTGGCGTCGGCCTGACCCGTCGCGTGCTGCTTACCGTCAGCAACGACCAGGGCGCGCCGCTGCCTGCGGGCGCCTCCGTCAGCACTGCCAGTGGCGAATTCGTCACCTTGGTGCAGGACGGCAGCCAGGTGTTTCTGCCCAATGTGCTGGAACAGCCGACGTTGTGGATAACCACGCCGCAAAGCGGACGTTGCGAGTTGCGCTACGAACTGCCGGAAAAAGCCGACCCGGCGGTGTACTTCGAAACCGCTCCCGCACGTTGCAACCTGCCTTGAGGATGACCGCCATGCCCATCACACCTTATATGCGTCAACTGTGCCTGTGGCTGCTGGTCGGCGTAGCCGGCACTGCCCAGGCCTTGGAAGAATGCCAACTCAATGTGAGCGAACCGCTGGTGGATTTCGGCCTGATGAGTCGCCTGGCGCAAGCCGACAGCGCGGCGCAACGCCTGCTCGGCGAACGGCGCCTGAGCGTGACAGTCAATTGCCCGCAGGCTGAAGACCTCAGCCTGTTCTACCGCGCCCTGGCCGCCAACCCGCAACGCCTGCAATTTACCGAGCACGGCAGCTATGCCATCGAAGTCGGCAACGCGGTGCTCGACGGCCGCAGCGTAGAACTGGGTTTGCTGCCCGCCGCCGGCCTGGCGCCCGTTACCAATGGCAACGTGCTGGAGTGGCGCCCCGGCCACGGCATAGCACCGGTCGAACAGGGTGCAGTGCTCACGGGTAAAACCCTGTCGCTGCAACTGACCCTGCGCGCCTGGGCCGACCTCGCCGCCACGCAGGTGCGCGATGCCACCACCTGGGAAACCACCGGGACGTTGTACGGCGCAAAGCACGGGCGTTACCGGGAACTGACACTGCGCGCGCACTTTGCGCCCATCGCCTGCCTGCCGACGCTGTCCGACCACGGCGTGGTGGACTACGGCACCTTGTACGCCAAGGACTTGAGCGCCACCAACGAGACACCGTTGCCGACCCGCTCCCTGCGCCTGAGCGTGACCTGCGACGCGCCGGCACGCTTTGCCCTGCGCATGTTTGATAACCGCGACGGGTCGGCCACCGGTGGCACCGATGAAACCGCCTATGGCCTGGACCTGGATGCCAGCCGCAACAAAATCGGGCGTTTTTACCTGACTGTCGACCCGGCGGAATTCAGCGCCGATACCTGGCCCACGTTGTACCGCACCGACTCCACCAGCAACGGCGTGGCGTGGAGCAGCTCCACAGCCCGGCAAATCCCCATGGCCGCCAACAGCCTGCTGGGCTTTACCGACAAAACCGGCGTCACCACAGGCCCTGTCGCCATCCAGGCCCTGACCGGCACGGTACGTATAAAGACTTACCTGGCACCCATGCAAAGCCTGGACCTGCGTGAGGTGGTGCTGATCAATGGTTCCGGCACCCTCGAGATCGTGTACCCGTAACCGTCACTGCAAGGAGTCCGTCCCATGAAACGCCCTATGAAAACCCGCATTTTTTCCAGCCTGCTGTTACTGGCCTGCGCGCCCTCGGTGCTGGCCGCATCGGCGGTGGACCTGACCGTCAAAGGCCTGATCGTTCCCGCCGCTTGCTTGCCGCAGTTCCCCGGCGGGGCACTGATCGACTACGGCAAAATCGCCCAACAAGACTTGAACCTGAGCACTGCGACACGCCTGCCGGCCAAGCCCCTGCTTTTCGCCATCGCCTGCAGCGGTCCCACCCGCTATGCCCTGCGCATGCGCGATAACCGCGAGGGCTCGGCCATGGTCAACAGCGAGATTTACTATGGGTTGGGGTTCGATATCAGCGGTAATCGCCTGGGGGTTTACTCCATGACCTTCGACCCGCGCCAGACCCAGGCCAACACCACCGCGCAGATCTACGGCACCGAGTCCACCACCGGCGGCGTGGCGTGGCGCACGTCCAACCTCAACCCCATCGACATCGGCTCCAGGAGCTACCTGGGTTTTACCGAGGTGGAGGGCAGCGTCAGCGGGCCTACGGCCATCGGCACGCTGACGGGTACAGTCACAGTGCAGACCGTGATCAATGCCCGGCAGAATCTGGACTTGAGCGTGGAAACTCCACTGGATGGCTGGGCAACGCTTGAGGTGGTGTATCTCTAGAGTTTCTCGCTGGTCACTTGTACATAACGCGCCCGCCCGGCGCCGAGACCCGCGACAATCGCACCGAGGCCGATCACGGCGAAGATCCAGCCGATGGCCGTCCAGCCGCCGGTCCAGTCATGCACCAGGCCGACCGCAAACGGCCCCATCGACGCCAGGGTGTAGCCAATGCCCTGGGCCATGCTCGACAGGTTGGCGGCGACATGGGAATCACGCGAGCGCAGCACGATCAGGGTCAGCGCCAGGCTGAAGGTGCCGCCCTGCCCCAGGCCGAGCAGAATCGCCCAACCCCACAAGCCATCCAGCGGCGCATACAGGCAACCGAACAGGCCGCCAAGGGTCAGCAGCATCACCACCACAATCGCCAGGCGCTGGTCCTTGCCGCGGGTGGCCAGCCACGGTGCGGCCAGGGAACTGAGCAGTTGCACGATGATGGAACCGGACAACGCCAACCCTGCCTCGGTGGCGCTGAGCCCCCGGCCAATGAGGATTGACGGCAACCAGCCAAACACAATGTAAGCCAGGGACGATTGCAGGCCCATGTACAAAGTCACCTGCCAAGCCAGTGGGTCACGCAGCAAGCCCCTGACCCGGTAAGCCACCTGATGGGCGCCGTGCTTTGGTCCGACTTGCGGCAACCAGAACAACGCCGCCAGCAACGCCGGGATAACCCAGAACCCCAGTCCGACGGCCCAGCTGTCTGCGAAGTACTGACTCAGGGGCACCGTGGCCCCGGCTGCCAACGCGGCGCCCAGACACAATGCCATGGTGTAGACGCCAGTCATGGCGCCCGCCTGCCTGGCAAAATCACGCTTGACGATACCCGGTAGCAATACACCGATGATGCCGATGCTCGCGCCAGCGATCAGGCTGCCCGCGAACAACCCCACTTCACCGAACGAACTGCGCAGGATGATGCCGCCAGCCAGGGTGAGCAGAATCCCCAGCACCACGCGCTCAGCGCCAAAACGCCTGGCCAGGATCGGCGCAGTGGGCGCGAACAGGCCCAGGCACAACACCGGCAAGGTAGTCAGCAAGCCCGCCTTGGCAGCGGACAACCCCAGGCTGCTGGACACTTCTGCCAGCAATGGCGCCATGCTCGACAGCGCCGGGCGCAGGTTCAATGCCACCAGCACCAGGCCCAGCAGCAAGAGCCACGGGCGAGCCACCAACGGAGGGGCCTGCTGGACGGCTTCGTCATCGGCTTCGGCGTCAATCAACAGTTCTTCGAGTTCAGTCGTACGTTTGGCTTCAAGGTTCATTGATCAACTGCCGGCAGAGGGATTTGGCACGTTCGGGGTCTTGGTTTTCCACCGCGTCGAGCAAGGCGATATGCAGGTCGAATACCGCCTGGCGACGTGGTGAGATGTTCAGGGTCTGACGCAACTGGGCGCCGACGATGCTGGAGAAATACTGGTACAGCTCGCTCAGCGCCGGGTTGTGCGCTGCATCCACCAGGCGCTTGTGGAACACCAGGTCGGCGCTGATATAGGCCTCCAGGTCACCGTGGTACAACTCGCCGCTGCGCTCAAGGGCTTCACGCAACCCTTTGAGATCGTCATCGGTACGACGCAACGCCGCCAGGCCGATGGCCTCCACTTCGAGAATCTGCCGCGTCTCCTGCGCCTGCGCCAACGTGCAGTGGGACAGTGCGCGCATCGTCCCCAACGGGTCGGTCATCGAGCGCAAGTAACTGCCGTCGCCCTGGCGGATTTCGATCAGACCCGAGAACGCCAACACACGCATGGCCTCACGCACGGTATTGCGGCTGATGCCCAGCTCGGCGGACAACTCCGGCTCGGTGGGCAGGCGCTCACCGATGGCCCATTTGCCTTCGGTTATACGCCAGCGCAGTTGCTCCAACGCTTGATCGACCAGGGAGCGTTTGATCAGGGGGGCGATGTCTGTCATGAGTTTTGCACTTTCGTCCAATCATAGGATGAATTTTCCTACAGCCTATTCAGACTTGCCCACAAAGGCAACGCACTAGGGTTCATAGGCAGCAAAAGGAGCAGTATTTTCGATTGGTAAAATTACCCTTTAAGGGTAATTATTGGACTCAGGTGTCTTATGGAAAAGTACACACCTCACTACGATCTGGCGGTGATCAAGGCGGATGTCAGGCGACTGGGTGCCAGGGCATTCACCCGTGCAGCCAAGGAGGCGGGAAAGCAACTCGACCTCGACATCAGCGAGATGCAGGCAGTCGTTTTCAAACTACAAAACAGGATGCTGTACAAGTCGATGACCACCTATGCCGATCACCGCGTCTGGCAGGACGTCTACCACATCCATTCACACGGTCTGGAGATTTACATCAAGGTCACTTACTGCTCCGGCGGTAACCCACCGGTGATCTCCTTCAAAGGGATGAACCTATGAACACCCAACATTGCTTCATATGCGGCGCCCCCGACGCCATGGTGCGTTTTGAGGGCCGCAGTGAAACCCTGCGCATCAAAGGCATGGAACAGCACATTGAGGACCTGTCCGGCTGGGAGTGCCAACTGTGCGAAGACGGCATGTATGACCCCGACAGCAGCGAACGCCATGCCAAGGCCAGTGATGACCTGCTGCACGCCGCGCGACGGATGATGGGCGCTGAACTCAAGCGTATCCGCCGCAAGCTGCACCTCACGCAAAAAGAAACCGTGCAGTTGTTGTCCGGTGGCGGGCACAACGCATTCTCACGTTACGAACGCGGAGAAATAACGCCGCCCAAACCGTTGATGGTGTTGATGCGCCTGCTGGACCGTTACCCGCATTTGCTCGCCGACGCCAAAGAGCTGGCCGAAGGCGCAGACCTGCGCAACGCCTTTACTTGCACGACCCATAACCAAACACAAGAAGCCCTCAAAGCGTCTTGAACAGGCAAAAATAAACCCGGCACCAGCAGGCTTTTTATGGGTGTTCTGCAGAGCAATGGCGATCAAATGTGGGAGCCGGGCTTGCCCGCGATGGCGGTGGGTCAGCAGCAGTTGTACGCACTGCTGTACCGCTATCGCAGGCAAGCCAGCTCCCACATTGGTTTGTGTTCGCCAAAGGTTATGCAGCCTGCAGGCTGGGTTTATGGGTTCAAGCTTCGATCAATGCAGAATCTGGCTCAAGAACAACTTGGTCCGGTCATTCTGCGGGTTGTCGAAGAAGTCATTGGGCGCCGCCTGTTCCACGATCTCGCCCTTGTCCATGAAGATCACGCGGTTGGCCACGGTGCGCGCAAAGCCCATTTCGTGGGTGACGCACAACATGGTCATGCCGTCTTCGGCCAAGCCGATCATGGTGTCCAACACCTCTTTGACCATTTCCGGGTCGAGTGCCGAAGTCGGCTCATCGAACAGCATGATTTTTGGCTTCATGCACAAGGCACGGGCGATCGCCACACGCTGTTGCTGACCACCAGACAGTTGCCCCGGAAACTTGTGCGCCTGCTCCGGAATGCGCACGCGTTCCAGGTAGTGCATGGCAATTTCTTCAGCCTTGCGCTTGGGCATCTTGCGCACCCACATCGGCGCCAGCGTGCAGTTCTGCAGGATGGTCAGGTGCGGGAACAGGTTGAAGTGCTGAAACACCATGCCGACTTCACGACGGATCGCTTCGATCTGCTTGAGGTCGTTGGTCAGCTCCACGCCATCGACCACAATGCGGCCCTGCTGGTGCTCTTCCAGGCGGTTGAGGCAGCGGATGGTGGTGGACTTGCCCGAACCCGACGGGCCGCACAGCACGATACGCTCGCCCTGCTTGACGTTGAGGTTGATGTCTTTCAACACGTGGAACTGGCCGTACCACTTGTTGACGCCCTGCATCTGGATAATGCCTTCAGGGCTCACAGGCTGTTTGATTGCTTCGCTCATAACAACAACTCCTAACGCTTGTGGCCAGTGTCGAGCTTGTGTTCCAAATGAATGGAATAGCGCGACATACCAAAACAGAAAATCCAGAACACCAGGGCGGCGAACACGTAGCCTTCGGTGGCCATGCCCAGCCATTTAGGGTCGGCGGCGGCTTGCTTGACGCTGTTGAGCAGGTCGAACAAGCCGATGATGATCACGAGGCTCGTGTCTTTGAACAGCGCAATAAAGGTGTTCACGATGCCGGGGATCACCAGTTTCAGGGCTTGCGGCAGAATCACCAGGCCCATGCTGCGCCAGTAACCCAGGCCCATCGCTGCAGCCGCTTCGTACTGACCTTTGGGAATCGCCTGCAAGCCGCCGCGCACCACTTCAGCCACGTAGGCCGACTGGAACAGGATCACGCCAATCAAGGCCCGCAGGAGCTTGTCGAAATTCATGCCTTCAGGCAGGAACAGCGGCAGCATCACCGAGGACATGAACAGCACCGTGATCAACGGCACGCCGCGCCAGAACTCGATGAAGGTCACGCAGATCACGCGAATTGCCGGCATGTTCGAACGCCGCCCCAGCGCCAACACAATCCCCAGCGGCAAAGCCCCGGCGATGCCGACGGTGGCAATCACCAGGGTCAGCATCAGGCCGCCCCATTTGTCGGCCGGCACGTTGGTCAAGCCAAAGATACCGCCGTGCAAGAGGAAGAATGCGACGACCGGATACACCACCAGGAAGCACAGGCCGTAGATCGCCTTGCGTTTGAAACGCGAGATGAACAACGGCGCCACACCCACGATGGCCAGCCACACGGTCAGGTCCACGCGCCAGCGCAGGTCGACGGGGTAGTAACCGTACATGAACTGCCCGAAGCGCTGCTGGATGAACACCCAGCAAGCGCCTTCCTTGGTGCAATCGGCACGCGTGGTGCCGACCCAGTTGGCGTCCAGAATCGCCCAATGCAAAATCGGCGGCACCACCAGATAGACCAAGTAGATCGCCAGGAATGTCAGCAGGGTGTTGAGCCAACTGGAAAACAGGTTTGCGCGCATCCAGGCCATCGGTCCGAAGACCTTGTTCGGCGGCGGCATATCAGGTTTGAAAGTATGAGAACTCATGTGTGTTTCCTCACCGCTCGATCAGCGCAATGCGCTTGTTGTACCAGTTCATCAGCAGGGAAATACTGATGCTGATCGACAAGTACACGCTCATGGTGATGGCTATGACTTCGATGGACTGACCGGTTTGGTTGAGCACCGTACCGGCAAACAGCGAAACCATTTCCGGATAACCGATACCGGCGGCCAGCGACGAGTTTTTCACCAGGTTCAGGTATTGGCTGGTCAGTGGCGGAATGATCACCCGCAGGGCTTGCGGGATGATGACCTTGCGCAGCGTCGGCCCAGGGCGCAGGCCCAGGGAGCGCGCGGCTTCGGTCTGGCCGTGACTCACAGACTGAATACCTGAACGAACGATCTCGGAGATAAAGGCTGCCGTGTAAACGGTAAGTGCCAGGGTCAGCGCCAACAGTTCGGGGATCAATACCCACCCGCCGACGAAGTTGAAGCCCTGCAGCCTGGGCATTTCCCAGTGCAACGGCGCGCCGAACACCAAGGCACACAACGTCGGGATCACGATGAACAGCGCAAGGCCCGCCCAGAACTTGTGGAACGGCACACCGGTGGCTTCAAAGCGCTTGTTGGCCCAACGCGCCATCAGCACGATCGCCACGATGGCCACCACGATACTGGCCACAAACGGCCAGAAACCCTCAGCCGCCTGCGCGGCCGGCATATTAAGGCCCCGGGCGCTCATGAAGAACGTATCGTTAAAGTTATGGCTGTTACGCGGCAACGGCATGGTCAGGAAAACCGCGAAATACCAGAACAGGATCTGTAGCAGCGGCGGGATGTTGCGGAATATCTCCACATACACGGTCGCCAGCTTGTTGATCATCCAGTTCGGCGACAGCCGCGCCACGCCAATGATGAACCCGAGCACTGTCGCCAGGATTACGCCGATAAAGCTCACCAGCAAGGTGTTGAGCAACCCGATCACAAAGACCCGGGCATAGCTGTCCGATTCGGTGTAGTCGATCAGATGCTGAGCGATGCCGAAGCCGGCACTGCGCTCAAGAAAGTCGAAACCCGAGGTGATACCCCGGTGTTGCAGGTTGGTCTGGGTGTTATTGAACAAGTACCAGCCCAGCGCGACCACCGCCACAATCGTGATGATCTGGAAGAGCCACGCACGCACTTTGGGATCGCTGAAGCTGAGCTTCTGCTTGGGTGCGCCGATTTGATTTTGCATGAAGTGCCCCGGAAAGAATGGAACAGAACATCACCCGGTGGTTGGCCCACCGGGTGATAGAACCATCAGCGATCAGCGCACAGGTGGTGCGTATTGAATGCCACCGTTAGTCCACAGTGCGTTCAGGCCACGGTCGATTTCCAGTGGGGTGCTCTTGCCCAGGTTGCGCTCGAACACTTCACCGTAGTTACCGACCTGCTTGACGATCTGTACAACCCAATCTTTTTTCACTTTCAGGTCTTTGCCGTATTCGCCGTCAGAACCGAGCAGACGAGCAACGTCCGGGTTCTTGGTGGACTTGGCTTCAGCTTCAACGTTTTTCGAGGTGATGCCGGCTTCTTCAGCGTTGAGCATGGCGTAGCCAACCCAGCGCACAATGGCCAGCCACTCGTCGTCGCCGTTACGCACGACCGGGCCCAGTGGTTCTTTGGAGATGGTTTCCGGCAGAACCACGTAGTCCTTCGGCGAAGCCAGCTTGCTGCGCTGTGCGTAGAGCTGGGATTTGTCCGAGGTCAGCACGTCGCAACGACCGGATTCCAGCGACTTGGCGCTTTCATCGGAGGTGTCGAAGGTGATCGGCGTGTATTTGAGGTTGTTGGCGCGGAAGTAGTCGGAAACGTTCAGCTCAGTGGTGGTACCGGCCTGGATGCAGATGGTTGCACCGTCCAGTTCCTTGGCGCTTTTAACACCCAGCTTGTTGTTCACCAGGAAGCCAACACCGTCGTAGTAGGTGATGAAGCCTGGGAATTTCAGGCCCATACCCGCATCGCGCGAACTGGTCATGGTGGTGTTGCGCGACAGTACGTCGACTTCGCCGGACTGCAGCGCGGTGAAACGCTCCTTGGCGTTCAACTGGCTGAATTTGACCTTGGTTGCGTCACCGAACACGGCAGCGGCCACAGCGCGGCAAACGTCAGCGTCGATCCCGAGGATCTTGCCGCTGGCATCCGGCACCGAGAAACCCGGCAAGCCATCACTCACGCCACATTGCACAAAGCCTTTCTTCTGCACGGCGTCCAGGGTGGCGCCAGCTTGGGCAAAACCACTGACACCCAGTACAGCAGCCGCGGAAACGATGGCCAGGGTGGATTTCAATACCTTCATTCAAACCTCCAGTTGCTCTTGTTGTGTCGGAGCTAAAACCCCAGCGCACCCTTATGAGGCGATATCAACCCGTGTTGGCTTTTTTTAGGGTCAAGCGGCATGAGGTTTTCGCGGTAATTCCAGTTGCTATCCCACAAGCGGCAGTCACTGATAGTGTTACCGTCCCAAGATAGTTCTGACATCGACCTACACATAGCAAGGCGCGTACCAGAGTGGTGGCTGAGTCGTTTCAGCCCTTGATCAATAGAAAAACATTCAACGTTGCGACATTCTCTTAACAGATCAACCCGTCGCGCACCGTTCCGACGCACCCAATCGGAGCGCACGCACATATATGGAGCAGACATGACCGAACCCTTGATTCTTCAGCCCGCCAAGCCCGCAGACGCCTGCGTTATCTGGTTGCATGGCCTGGGTGCTGATCGCTACGACTTTTTGCCGGTGGCGGAAGCGTTGCAGGAAAGCCTGTTGAGCACCCGCTTCGTTTTGCCCCAGGCACCGACACGTCCGGTAACCATAAATGGCGGTTACGAGATGCCGAGTTGGTACGACATCAAGGCCATGAGCCCGGCTCGCTCGATCAGCCTGGAAGAGCTGGAAGCCTCGGCCAAAATGGTCACGGATTTGATCGAAGAACAGAAGAGAACCGGAATAGACGCTTCGCGAATTTTCCTCGCCGGTTTTTCCCAGGGCGGCGCCGTGGTTTTCCACACCGCCTTCCTTAAATGGCAGGGACCGTTGGGTGGCGTAATCGCCCTCTCGACTTATGCACCGACCTTCGGGGATGAGCTGGAGTTGTCCGCCAGCCAGCAGCGCATTCCAACGCTGTGCCTGCACGGCCAATACGACGACGTGGTGCAGAACGCCATGGGCCGCAGCGCCTACGAGCATTTAAACAGCCGTGGTGTCACCGTGACATGGCAGGAATACCCAATGGGTCACGAAGTGTTACCTCAAGAGATCGCCGATATCGGTGCCTGGTTGACCGCCCGGCTGGGCTGAAAACCACAGTTTATGTAGCCGTATGACAGACGCACTACGCCGCGCCCGTTTCTTGCATTACACTGGCCGGCGTACATTCCTTAACCAATTAATGAGATCACCGTGCTCAAAGCACTTAAGAAGATGTTCGGCAAAAGCGAGGCTGAGCCGCTCGCGCCAGTTCCCAGTGCTCCTGTGCCCTCCTCCGGCAGCCGCAATGACGGCCAACAGCCCGGCCGGACCGCACCTGCCGCACAGCCGCAGAAGCCAAAGGTGACCGCGCCCGAACAGGCCCAACCTGTCGAGGCAGCCCCCGCGCCGGCGCCGAAAGCGCCCCGTCGTGAACGTGCACCGAAGCCGCCCGTGACCCCGTGGAAACTCGAAGACTTCGTGGTTGAACCCCAGGAAGGCAAGACCCGCTTCCATGACTTCAAACTGGCCCCGGAACTGATGCATGCCATCCAGGACCTGGGCTTCCCGTACTGCACGCCGATCCAGGCGCAGGTGTTGGGCTTCACCCTCGCCGGCAAAGACGCCATCGGCCGCGCGCAGACCGGCACCGGCAAGACCGCCGCGTTCCTGATCTCGATAATCACCCAGCTGCTGCAAACGCCACCGCCCAAAGAACGCTACATGGGTGAGCCGCGTGCATTGATCATCGCCCCGACCCGCGAGCTGGTGGTACAGATCGCCAAGGACGCCGCCGACCTGACCAAGTACACCGGCCTCAACGTCATGACGTTCGTGGGCGGCATGGACTTCGACAAGCAGCTCAAGCACCTCGAAGCCCGTCACTGCGACATCCTGGTGGCCACGCCAGGCCGCCTGCTCGACTTCAACCAGCGCGGCGACGTGCATTTGGACATGGTTGAAGTGATGGTGCTGGACGAAGCCGACCGCATGCTCGACATGGGCTTTATCCCGCAAGTGCGCCAGATCATTCGCCAGACCCCGCCGAAAAACGAGCGTCAGACCCTGCTGTTCTCTGCGACCTTCACCGAAGACGTGATGAACCTCGCCAAGCAGTGGACCACCGACCCGTCCATCGTCGAGATCGAAGCGCTGAACGTTGCCAGCGAAAACGTTGAGCAACACATCTATGCCGTGGCCGGGGCCGACAAGTACAAGCTGCTCTACAACCTGGTCAACGACAACGGTTGGGAGCGCGTGATGGTGTTCGCCAACCGCAAGGACGAAGTGCGCCGCATTGAAGAACGCCTGGTGCGTGATGGCGTCAATGCCGCGCAACTGTCCGGCGATGTGCCGCAGCACAAGCGTATCAAGACCCTGGAAGGTTTCCGCGAAGGCAAGATCCGCGTGCTGGTGGCCACCGACGTGGCCGGGCGCGGTATTCACATCGACGGCATCAGCCACGTGATCAACTTCACCCTGCCGGAAGTGCCGGACGACTACGTGCACCGCATTGGCCGTACTGGCCGTGCCGGGGCGGCGGGTGTTTCGATCAGCTTTGCGGGGGAAGATGACTCGTACCAGCTGCCGTCGATTGAGACGCTGCTGGGTCGCAAGATCAGCTGCGAAACGCCGCCGACGCACCTGTTGCGGGCTGTAGAGCGCAAACGCCCTTAATAGCTGAAATGCAGTAGGAGATGTGGGGGCTGGCTTGTGTG
>NZ_VBVZ01000349.1 GCF_005863185.1 Pseudomonas edaphica | reverse complement strand
GCGCTGCAAATGGTCGAGTTCTACGGTGCGGCGTTGCTCGCCGAAGAAATCGAAGAATTGACCCTGGCCCTGCAAGCCGAGCGCGTCGGCCAGCGCGATGAAAGCATCCGCCTGCTGCAACAAGCCCTCAGCCAATTGCCGTTGTATCTGGACCGCGTACACAGCGCCCGCCGCGACCTGCCGTTGGTGGTGTTGCCGCTGCTCAACGACCTGCGCAGCGCCCGCGGCGAAAGCCTGTTGTCGGAAACCAGTCTGTTCAGCCCACAGCTCTTGTCGATTGCACCGCTGCCCGACGAAGCCCTGGCCCAGCGCGCAGTGCCAGAACTGCACGAACAATTGCACCAGTGGCACAAATTGCTCCAACAAGCCTTGGCCGGGCTGCTGCGCGAAGACCATGGCCCGAGCAACCTGGAAGACATGGCGCGGGTGTTTGCGCGCCTCGAAGCGCTGTGCCAGGGCGCGCCGCTGTTGCCGTTGTGGCAAGTCACCTCGGCGCTGGTCGAAGGCATGCTCACCGGCGTGATCGCCAACAGCCCGGCGCTGCGCAGCCTGCTCAAGGCCAGCGACAAGCAACTCAAGCGCCTGCTGGCCCAGGGCATCGGCGGTATCAACCAGCCGGCGCCCGACGAACTGCTCAAGAGCCTGCTGTTTTATGTGGCCAAGGTCACTCGTCCGACGCCGCGCATGCAAAGTCTCAAGGAACGCTACGGCCTGGATGAGGCCTTGCCCGACAGTGCCGTGGTCGATGCCGAACGGGCGCGGCTGGCCGGGCCGGATCGCAATGCCATGGGGTCGGTGCTTGGCGCATTGTGTGAGGAACTGGTGCGGGTCAAGGAGCGCCTCGACTTGTTCGTGCGCAGCGACCGCCAACACACCGACGACCTGGATGCGCTGCTGGCGCCATTGCGGCAGATCGCCGATACCTTGGCCGTGCTGGGCTTCGGCCAGCCGCGCAAGGTGATCATCGACCAGCTCGCCGTGGTGTTGAGCCTGGTGCAAGGTCACCGCGAACCCAACGACGCCGTACTGATGGACGTCGCCGGCGCCTTGCTCTATGTCGAGGCCACGCTGGCCGGCATGGTCGGCACCGTCGAACCGGAAAGCCGCGAAGAAAGCCGCCTGCCCACCACCGACCTGACGCAGATTCATCAACTGGTGATCCGCGAGTCCTGCCAATGCCTGCGCCAAGCCAAAGAGCTGGTGATCGACTGCATTGAAGCCGACTGGGACCGCCAACGCCTGGAATCCCTGCCGGAGCTGCTCAGCCAGGTGCGCGGCGCCTTGGCGATGATTCCACTGCCCCGCGCAGCGAGCCTTATGCGGGGTTGCACCGATTACGTCGACGAACAGTTGATGGTCAACGACGCGCCGCCGACCCAGGCGCAGTTGGCGCATTTCGCCGACGTGATCAGCAGCCTTGAGTATTACCTGGAACGCATGCTCCAGGACCCTGACGCCGCTGGCGAACGCGTGCTGGAACTGGCCACCCAAGGCTTGGCCGCGCTCGGTTACCTGCCCGCCGAAAAGCCCTGGCGTCAGGCGCTGGTTGCGCCGGATGGCGCATTGTCGGCCGACAGCACGCCGAGCCAGTCCCAGTTCGATGCCTTGGCCAGCCCGATCACGCGCCTGAACCCGCCGGCGCTGCATCGCCCCGGCAGTTTGCTGCCGCCGCCGGCCGATGAAGAACCTATCGACGATGAGCTGCGCGAAGTCTTCCTCGAAGAAACCGACGAAGTCCTCGACGTGCTGCACCGGAACCTGCCCAACAGCGCCGACAAAACTGCTCAAGGCGAAATGCGCCGGGCTTTTCACACGCTCAAAGGCAGCGGCCGCATGGTCCGTGCCCTGGTGCTGGCAGAACTGGCCTGGGCGGTGGAAAACCTGCTCAATCGCGTGCTCGAACGCAGCGTGGCCCTCAGCTCCGATGTGCAACACGTACTGGATGAAGCGGTGGCCCTGCTGCCCGAATTGATCGCCGACTTCGCCACCGACGACCAACACCAGCGCGATGAAGTCGACGCCCTGGCCGCCCGTGCCCATGCCCTAGCCAGTGGCACTGCAACAGCCACCGCCGAGCCGCACGATCCAATGCTGCTGGAGATCTTCCGCAACGAAGCCCAGAGCCACCTGGAGAGCATCAACCACTTCCTGCAACAGGCCGCCGAGCATGTGCCGCTGCAAGTCAGCGATGAGCTGCAACGTGCCCTGCACACCCTCAAAGGCAGTGCCTACATGGCCGGTGTGCTGCCGATTGCCGAACTGGCGCGGCCGCTGGATCACCTGACCCGCGAATACAAGGCCCACCGCCTGCCGCTGGACCTGGACGAAGTGGAGCTGTTGCTGGAAGCCGAAGGCTTGTTCCAGCGCGGCCTGCACCAACTGGACAGTGACCCGCTGGTGCGAATCAAGGGCGCGCCGGACCTGATCAGCCGCACTCAAAGCCTGCTCGACCAACAACTGCAAGCCTTGCTCGACGCGCCGAACACGGGCCTGCGTATCAAACGCGACCCGCAGTTGATCGCCAACTTCCTGGCCCAAGGCATGGACATTCTGCTCGACGCCGAAAGCCTGTTGCGCCGCTGGCAGCAGCACCCCGGTGAGCGTCAGGAACTCACCGCACTGCTGGACGAGTTGACCACCTTGGGCGAGGGCGCGCATATCGCCGACCTGCACAGCATCGACGAACTCTGTGAAGCTTTGCTTGACCTGTACGGGGCGGTGGAGGAGAGCAGCCTGGCGGTCAGCGAGCGGTTTTTCCAAGAAGCCGAACAGGCCCATGACGCGCTGATCAACATGCTCGACCAGTTGGCTGCGGGGCAGGAAATCAGCCCGGCGCCGGCGCGGGTGCAGGCCCTGCGCGAATTGCTCGATGAAGCCCTCGACCCGTCGGCCACCGGCCTGATCAAAAGCGACGGCAGCCGTGCCCTCAGCATCGCTGAATTGGGCGCGGCCACGGCGCAGTTGAACCAGGACACGGCAATGGACGATGAGATCGTCGAGATTTTCCTCGAAGAAGCCGTGGACATCCTCGACAGCGCCGGCCAGTCGCTCAAACGTTGGCTGCTGGAGCCCGGCAGCGCAGCGCCGTTGTCTTCGTTGCAGCGCGACTTGCACACCCTCAAGGGTGGCGCGCGCATGGCCGAAATCGGCCCGATTGGCGACCTGGCCCATGAGCTGGAAGGCCTCTACGAAGGCCTGGTAGACCGCCGTTACAGCTACTCCACCGAGTTGTCCCAAGTGTTGATGGCCAGTCACGAGCGGCTGGCCTTGCAACTGGATCAACTGCAAGACCAGCAACCGCTGAGTGACTCCAGCGACTTGATCGCGCAACTGCGCGAGTTGCGCCACAGCAGCACGCCCGCAGCCGCGGCCACAGCACCCGAAGTGGCGACCGCCGACCCCGAGTTGCTGGAAATTTTCCTCGAAGAAGCCGCCGACATTCTCGACAGCTCCGGCAGCGCGCTGGTGCGTTGGCAGGCCGAGCCGAATAATCGCCAGGAAGTGGAAACCCTGCTGCGCGACCTGCACACCCTCAAGGGCGGTGCACGCATGGTCGAGATCGGGCCGATTGGCGATCTGGCCCATGAGCTGGAGTTTCTCTACGAAGGGCTGTCCGCTGGTTTGCTCGCGCCGTCGCCGGAACTGTTTTCGCTGCTGCAAGGTTGCCACGACCGCTTGGCGCAGATGATCGACGCGGTGGCAGACGGTTTACCGGTGGGCTCGGTGGACAAGCTGATCGAGCGGATCAAGAGCCTGGTACACCCGAGCGATGAGCCGCTGGCGCCGGTTGCACTGCCCGCCGGTAAGGCCGAAGCGGCTATGGACCCGGCTGCGGACATGGTGAAAATCTCCGCCGACTTGCTCGATGACCTGGTCAACCTGGCCGGTGAAACCTCGATTTTCCGGGGGCGCATCGAGCAGCAGGTCAACGATGCGCGCACGGCCCTCAACGAGGTCGAAACCACCATCGAGCGTATGCGCGACCAACTGCGCCGCCTCGACAGCGAAACCCAGGGCCGTATCCTCAGCCGTCAGCAGGCCGAGGCCGAGCGCCTGGGTTATGAAGAATTCGACCCGCTGGAAATGGACCGCCATTCGCAGTTGCAGCAACTGTCCCGTGCGCTGTCCGAGTCCGCTTCCGACCTGCTGGACCTCAAGGAAACCCTCGACCGCCGCAACCAGGATGCGCACAACCTGTTGCAGCAACAGGCGCGCATCAACACCGAGTTGCAAGAAGGCCTGATGCGCACGCGCATGGTGCCGTTTGAGCGCATGCTGCCGCGCCTCAAGCGCATCGTGCGGCAGGTGGCAGAGGAATTGGGCAAGGACGTGGAGTTCGTGGTCGGCAATGCCGAAGGCGAGATGGACCGCAACGTGCTCGAACGCATGGTCGCGCCGCTGGAACACATGCTGCGCAACGCCGTCGACCATGGCCTGGAGTCGCGCGAAGCACGTGTGCTGGCGGGCAAACCGGAGAAGGGTCGTATCACCCTGGACCTGACCCACGAAGGCGGCGATATCGTATTCGATATGCGCGACGACGGCGCCGGCGTGCCGCTGGACGCAGTGCGGCGCAAGGCGATCAAGCGCGGCCTGCTCGACCCCCATCAAGAGATCAGCGACCGCGACGTGTTGCAGTTCATCCTGCAGCCGGGTTTTTCGACGGCGGAAAAGATCACCCAGATATCCGGACGCGGTGTGGGCATGGACGTGGTGCACGAAGAAGTGCGCCAGCTTGGCGGCTCGATGGTGATTGACTCCACGCCCGGTGCGGGCGTGCACTTTCGCATTCGCCTGCCGTTTACCGTGTCGGTTAACCGGGCGCTGATGGTGCAGTGCGCGGACGATCAATATGCGATCCCGCTCAACACCATCGAAGGCGTGGTGCGTGTGCTGCCCCACGAGTTGGCTGGGCACTATCAGCAAGACCCGCCGCGTTATGAATATGGCGGCCAGCGTTATGAGTTGTTCTACCTTGGCGACCTGCTGCATACCGTCAGCCGCCCGAAATTGCTCGGCCAATACCAGCCCGTGCCGGTGCTGCTGGTGCAATGCAACGAGCGGCGCGTGGCGGTGCATGTGGATGCCATGGCCGGTACTCGGGAGATTGTAGTGAAGGGCCTGGGGCCGCAGTTCGCGGGCGTGCAGGGGCTGTCCGGCGCGACCATCCTGGGTGATGGCCGCGTGGTGCTGATCATCGACCTGCTTGCGCACATCCGGGCACGTCAACCCGTGTCGCCGGCCCAGGCGGTTGACGCGCCGCTGATCCTCAACGACCCACTGAAAAAACGCCCGCTGCTGGTGCTGGTGGTGGACGATTCGGTCACCGTGCGCAAAGTTACCAGCCGCCTGTTGGAGCGCAACGGCATGAACGTGCTCACCGCCAAAGACGGCATCGACGCCATCGCCGTACTCGAAGAGCACACCCCGGACCTGATGCTGCTCGACATCGAAATGCCGCGCATGGACGGCTTCGAGGTGGCGATTCAGGTGCGCAACGACCCGCGCCTGATGCGCCTGCCGATCATCATGATCACCTCGCGCACCGGCCAGAAACACCGCGACCGCGCCATGGCCATCGGCGTCAACGACTACCTCGGCAAGCCGTACCAGGAGTCGGTGCTGCTGGAAAGCATCGCCTACTGGAGCAAGTCCCATGCTTGACCACCGCACCAGCCAACTCACTGGCCTGTTGTTGCCCTTGGCTGACCGCCATCTGCTGCTGCCCAATGTGGCCGTGGCCGAGCTGATCGACTTCCAGCGCGGCGAACCGGCCAGCGATGCGCCGCCGTGGTACCTGCGGCAAGTGACGTGGCGTGACCGGCAAATACCCCTGATCAGCTTTGAAGCGGTGTGCGGCGAGGCGATCTTGACCGCCGAGCGCTCGCGCATCGTGGTGCTGAATGCGCTGGGCGGGCGGCCGACGTTGAAGTTTATTGCGCTGGTGATCCAGGGCATTCCCCGCTCGTACAAGCTCGACAGCGAATTGAGCTACGTGGACGTGCCACTCTGCCCGCTGGAACTCGCGGCCGTGCAGGTGGGCGAGCACGTGGCGAAGGTGCCGGATTTGATGGGGTTGGAAGCGTTGTTGGTCGAGTCCGGCCTGGCCTGACGGCGATGATCGTTCCCACGCTCCGCGTGGGAATGCATCCCGTGACGCTCCGCGTCACCCTTGCGCTGGTCTTGAGTCTTGTGCTGCCTGGCGGGACGCGGAGCGTCCCAGGCGGCATACCCACGCGGAGCGTGGGAACGATCCAAATGGCAGAGCTGAGTCAGCTGTTGGTCGACAGAGCACTGGAACACGTCAGCCCTGCCTGAGTAGTCCCAAAAGGGGACCGCTATCTAACTAGCATCACCGAACACATGTGGGAGCTGGCTTGCCTGCGATAGCAGACTGTCAGCCCACAACTTCATTGCTGACCCACCGCCATCACAGGCAAGCCAGCTCCCACAGGGGGCTCTGTGCGGCAGCCTGAAAGTAGCCGCAGGTCGCGGATTACTTGAGATGATCGTTCCCACGCTCCGCGTGGGCATGCATCCCGTGACGCTCCGCGTC
Source organism: Pseudomonas edaphica (assembly GCF_005863185.1). Classification (GTDB taxonomy): domain Bacteria; phylum Pseudomonadota; class Gammaproteobacteria; order Pseudomonadales; family Pseudomonadaceae; genus Aquipseudomonas; species Aquipseudomonas edaphica. The sequence goes on along the minus strand of NZ_VBVZ01000349.1, from coordinate 75 downwards.
ACCCTTGCGCTGGTCTTGAGTCTTGTGCTGCCTGGCGGGACGCGGAGCGTCCCAGGCGGCATACCCACGCGGAGC
>NZ_VBVZ01000348.1 GCF_005863185.1 Pseudomonas edaphica | reverse complement strand
GGAATGGCTCATAAATACTTTCGTGCACATACACGCGTTCCACCGCCGTACACAGCTGACCGCAGTGGGTGATCTTGGACGCAACGATAGCGCTGGCGGCTGTTTCCAGGTCGGCATCCGGTTCGATGATTGCCGGGGTCTTGCCGCCCAATTCCAGGGATGGTTTGGCGATATTGGCCTTGCAGTAATCCAGCACGATACGCCCGGCGTTCACGCTGCCGGTGAGGGTGATCAGGCCGACGGCCTTGTGCGTGCAGACGCTGGCGGCGGTGGCGTGGTTCATGGTCAGGATGTTGATCACACCGGCTGGAATACCGGCTGTCACCACTGCCTTGGCAATTTTAAACGCCGACAGTGGCGTGTTGTTGCTGGGCCGCACCACCACGGTATTACCCGCGATCAGCGCCGGGGCAATCTTGCGCAACAGCGTGTAGACCGGGTAGTTGAACGGGATCAGACAGGCCACCACACCAATCGGCTCGCGGTGCAGGAACAGGTTTTCGTCCGAGGTATCGCTGGGGATGATCTCGCCTTCGATGCGGCGGGCCCATTCGGCGTGGTAACGGGTAATTTGCGCGGCGTAGCGGGCTTCGTTGCTGGCGTCAGTGACGCTCTTGCCGGACTCGCTGGCCAAAGCCGTACCGATGGCTTCGGCGTGGCTGTCCAGGGCATCAGCGAAGGCACGCAGGTGCTCGGCGCGTTCGATGCTGGTGAGCGTGCCCCAGGTTTTCTGGGCGCGGGCGGCGGCGTCGACGGCGGCGATGGCCTCACCGGCGGTGGCGGCGCTGACATGGCCGACCAGGGATTCATTGGCAGGGTTGTAGACGGCGATCAGGGCGTCGCTGGCGGGTTCGACGAACTGACCGTTATAGAAATTGCGCTCGAATTGCATGTGGTTTGCCCAACGTTGTTGTTTTGCGAGTGACATGCAGTTTTGTATTTGCTTGGGGGGCGTGCAAACGACTTATTGGGTGGGGTAACGTGAGGAAAATGCAGGTTAGCAGTGATGAGTGTGGATTTGAGCGGCGTGCAGATGACTACTGTTCAAGTCAACACTCAACACGGGTTACAAAGCCCAAAACCCCAGACGACCAAGACTGGCCGCCAACCTCAGGCGTGACGTCTGCCAGCGGCTGAGGGTTTGAATATGCTCTTGCTCGGCACCGGAATACGCGGTCAGGGCATTGAGCAACTCAATCATGCTGCCCACCCCGGCGTGATAACGGCCCTGGATGACCTCCAGCGACTGGCGTGATTGATCGACCAACTCGCTGGTGCGCTGCAGACTTTGGGTCTCAATATTCAACGTCTGATAACTGGCCCATAGGTCTAGCGCGACCTCTTGCTCAACCTCAGCCAGTTCTGCTCGGCCCGCGTCGACACGAGCTTGTGCTTGGCGGATCTGGTAGGTCCGGCCAAAACCGTCAAAGATCGGGATGCTCAACTGCAAACCGATACTGCGGTCCCGCTCACGCTCATCGCCATTGAATATCTTCGATTGCTGGCTACGTGCGTACGTCAGGTCGGCGGTCAGTGCCAGGCTCGGAAGGTTGGCAGCGCGTCGCTCATCAACGGCCGCCTGAGCGGCCCTGAGCCTAGCATGTGCGGCGAGTACTGCCGGGTGATCCTGACGCGCCTGGGTCAACAACTCATCGACCGCCTGCAGGAACTGAGTGTCCGGCAGTGGAGTGAGGTCACCCGCCAACTGCAGAGGCGTTTGGGGTGATAGCCCCATGCGCAAGGCAATCACACCCAAAGCGTTATGCAATGCTCCACGGTCGCGGATCTGGCGCAAATTAGCCTGGGAAAACGCTGTTTGCGCCTGCAAGCGATCAGAAAGTGCGGCCGCACCGGCTTTGTATTTGGCATCCGCCGCTTCCAGGTTGCGAGCCGCCAATTCGGTGATCTGCACCGAGGCGGCCAAGCTGCGCTGAGATGACAAGGCATCGTAATAAGCCTGCGCTGCCTCAACAAAAGTACGCTGCAACATGGCGTCCTGGGTAGCGTTGGCAGCCACCAGCAACTGGCGGGCATTGCGCAAGGCGGCCCCGCGTCGACCGAAGTCCACCAACACCCAACTGAGCTCAAGACTGGCGCTGTCGCGCCGCCGGTGCCCTTCACCAGAACGTAAGGCCGGTTCATCGTAGTCAACCCGACCATTGCCGCGATTACTGCCAACGCGCCCATCCAGGCGCGGCAGATACGCCGACTGGCTGAGCCCAACCTGGGCAGCCTGAGCCTTGGCATTGGCCCAACTGATACGCGTCTGTGGGTCGTGGCACAAAATCCGTTCGACCACCTGCTCTAACGGCAAACGTTCAGGTAACCGGCCAAAACTACACGACAGCTCGCCACGTGCATCGTCATACACCGCTTGCCGGGAAACGTTGCGTGCAGTGTCAAAAACGTCTGGCTCAAAGGCCCATGCAGAACGTGAACAACACAACAAGGCCATCATCAAGATCGAGGATAATTGCTTCATACCTGGCCCTGTTTCATCTCTGGCGAAGTGTTCGCGGTATGTGCGCTATTCGTTGGTCCGTCAGCATCGCCATGTACCACCCTACCGGCCAGAATCCGGATGACACGGTCCGCAGAGGCGATGGTTTCAGGGCGGTGGGCAACCATGATGCGCGTAATTCGCAACCCCTGAATGGCCTGATTCACACGCTGTTCACACGCGACATCCAAGTGACTGGTGGCCTCGTCCAGAAAGAGTATTCGCGGTTTCTTATACAGGGCCCTGGCCAGCAGCACGCGCTGCTTTTGCCCACCGGAGAGCACCGTGCCCATGTCTCCCACCAAAGTGTTGTAACCCATCGGCATGGCTTGGATATCACTGTGAATCGACGCGATCCGGGCACATTCGATCAACCAGGACTGATCCACGTTGAGGTCGAAGAAACTGATGTTATCGCGCAAAGATCCCGCAAACAGCACATCGTCCTGCGTCACAGTACCTACCAGTTGCCGCAAACCATCCAGGCCCAGTTGCGCCAATTCAATACCGGCGATACGAATCTGCCCCCGAGTGGCCGGCAGGATACCGAGCATGACGTTCATCAGCGTGCTTTTGCCGCAACCCGACGGACCAACGATAGCCACCGATTCACCCGCAGCAATATGCAGGTCGAGGTTGTCCAGCACCCAGGGCTCCTGCTCGGCATAACGGTAGTGCAATCCCTGGATTTCAATGCTCGCATCACAATCCATGAGTGTCTGCAGGTCGACACTGGAAGCGGTTGCTTCCGGTGGGTGCAGAACAATATCTGCCAGCCGTTCGCCCTGCAGTTGCAACATACGCAGCTCGAAAAACTTGTCTATCAAGTTACCTACTCGGGTATCAAACTGCGTTTTATAGGCGATAAACGCGATCAACAGCCCGACGCTGAACTGGCCATCCATCACCATGCTTGCGCCAAACCAAATCACCAACAAGTTCTCAATGCCAAACAGCAACCCATTCAATTGTTGATAGAGCAACCGCAGCTTTTGCGTGCGCAATCCAGCGTTGATCTGCTCCACCAACAAACCAAGCCAGGCTGAACGACGCTCTTCCTGGCGCTGAAACAGTTTCAAGGGGCGAATGCCACGCACCGTTTCCAGAAAATGGCTTTGCTGACGTGCGGCATGGATGATTTGCTCTTCGGTCGCATTGCGCAGCGGTCGATACCAAAGGCAGCGTCCAACGGCATACAGCAGCATAGTGGCGATCGCAATAGCGGCCAGGGCCGGACTGTAGAGCAGCATCATTGCAAGGGTCGCGACGGACATAAGACCGTCGAGAATCGCCGATAGGAACGCCGCCGTCAGCGTCTGCTGAATAGTGTCTACGGCGCCGAAACGCGACACCACATCTCCCAAGTAGCGCTTCTCAAAGTATTGGCTGGGCAACCGTAACAAGTGGCTGAAGACATTCGCACGCCACTGCACGGAAAGCAGCGTACTCAAATGCATCATGACCCAGGCACGCACGCCGCTGACCGCTTGTTGCATCAACAATAACAAGGTAAAGCCCAGTACCAGTGTACTGAGCAGATCGTGGTCGGCGCTGATAATGACGTTGTCGATCGTCCACTGAAGCAAGAACGGGGTGATCAGGGAAAAGACCTCGAGCGTCAGTGCCAGCAGCAGTACTTGCACCAACGAGCGATACAGCCCGCTAATACGCCCCATCATGTTCAGGAGTTTGATTCTTGGTTTGTCTTCTTGCAGCTCGAAACCGCTGTCCGGCCACAATTCCAGTGCTACGCCGGTGAAGCTTTGAGATAAACCTTCATGATTGATCCGGCGCAACCCTCGCGCAGGATCATGTACAACCACGCCTTGCCGATCGACGGACTTGAGTACGACAAAGTGGTTGAAGTTCCAGTGCAGAATACAAGGCAGCTTGAGCTGGCCGAGGCCGTCCACATCCAACGTGACAGCACGAGCACCCAGTTGCAGTTGCTGAGCACTGTTGATCAGTTGTTTGAGGGCAATACCTTTGAGGGAGACGCTGCAACGGCGGCGCAAATCCAGCATATCGACCCGATGCCCGTGGTATCCAGCAATCATCGCCAGGCAAGCCAGGCCGCATTCAGTCGCTTCGGTCTGCAATACCACGGGCAGACGACGCCCGGGACGCAAGGCTATGGCGTCAAGAAAAGTCATGGGAGGGGTTCCTAGAATTTGCCGGTGAGGCTGTAGAGAGGCTCCAGCACCCATTCATAAAGGCGGCGGCTTTCCTGCAGGATGTCGGCATCCAACAGCATTCCGCTTTGCAGCAACTGAGGCTTGCCATAGGCCATAACGGTCTGCTCGTCGAGTTGTACACGCAAGCGGTAGAGCTGTTCGCCGTTGCGCGAAAGCCCCGGTACCTCACCCGTCATAATGGCAAGATCCGCAGAGGGCACGGCAGTGCGCGAAATAGACACCACTTGAGCGTGATATTGGCCAAACTTCTGATAGGGATAGGCCTGATAGCGGATCAGCACGGCGTCCCCCGGCCTGATAAACCCCACCGCTTTGCTCGGGGCGTAGAGCTCAGCCTGCAGTTGGGCGTCACGGGGCATGATGCTCAACAACGTACGCGACGGGTCCACTGTCTGGCCGACTTCCGTCAGAACTGCCGTTGCCACACCGTTTCCTGGAGCGGTGATCAATACCGTACGCTTGGCTTCACTCTCTGCCAGCTCTTGTTCGATACCCGACAGTTGTCGATGTATCGGCGCCAGTGCATTGGCTTGGCGTGTTTCAAGCCCCGCCAACTCGTTGTTGCGCTCGGTGAATTGTTGGGTGATTGAACTGCGCTCGCGATCCAGGCCCTGTAGGGCTTGACGCTGTCCCAAAAGCTCGGCTTGCCGCTGCTGGAACTGGTCCATAGAGATATAGCCCTTTTGCATCAATCCCTGATAGCGATTTGACGCATCCCCCGCCAGCGCCACGCGCTCGCGCTGGCTGACCAATTGCGCAGCCAGGTTGGCTTGCTCATCACGCAGTGTGCTCACCTTACTGGTCAAACTGTCGCGCTCGGCCTGTTGCAGTTGCCGGGTTTTATCGAGTTCCTGCTCCAGTGACTCCCTCCGTTGCTTGAGCTGATAACTCACGCGTGCCTGCACCGGGTCGGCGCCGGCATCATAACGTTCACTGGAAATAGTCAGCAGAGGATCACCCATGACAACGGACTGCCCTTCGACGACAAACCTTTGCAGCACCACTCCGGTTTGCGGCGTCCGGACCTTTATCTGGCCGTTGGCTGGAACCAGTTGACCACTCACCGTGCTGCGCTTGGTGTAAGAGCCCCAGATAAAAAAGCTGCTTACCAAGACCAGCATTCCCAAGGCGAACATAATGAGAAAAGTGAAGGATGTCGGCCGGATCAGCACAATCTCCCCCAGCCATTTGACGCGCTGCGCTTCAGACGCGGCCCTGCGAAATATCCTGTCGCCCACAAATCACTCCTGACACCCCTGCTCGCCCGATGCTTTACTCAGCATCCGTTCATGGTTGCTTTCGCTTATGGATCAGTAGCCCGCGCCGGTTATTGTTATCGTTGATGAACATTTGTATTTGCTTTCGCCATGCAGCTTTGGTCTGCTCGTCGGCAGCATCACTGAGAGTGGGCATTTGTTTCTCGATAACTTCCAGGCGCTTGCCGGCTTCGGGAACCCGTGCACTGGCTAGCCAATACCACTTGTAGGCTTCGGGTAAATTGACTGCCTGACCAAGCCCTTTCTCGAAGATATAGCCAAGATTCGCTTGCGCCTGAGGCACGTCAAGCATCGCTGCCTCTGTGTACCATTGGGTGGCCATGGGCAGGTTTTTGGGCATGCCAACACCCGTGGCGAAACATTTACCAGTTAGAAAAGCGCCTTCACCAAGACCGGCTTTCGCTGCCTTTTCATAGTATTGACAAGCCGACTCAGGGCTAGCGTCCGCGATCAGGTGGTTAGCACTCAAGGAGCCCAAGCGAAATAATGCTTTTGAATAATTTAGTTGTGCCGATTTTTTATAGTACTCAATGGCTTGGGGCATGGACTTGCTTACCCCCAGACCGGACTCATACATAAAACCTAAATTGTAGATAGAGGTCGGGTCTTCATGTGCTGCCGAAAGTTCCAGATAATGCTTGGCCTTAACATAGTCAGTTGCGCCAATCGCCTGTCCGTCCAGATAC
>NZ_VBVZ01000347.1 GCF_005863185.1 Pseudomonas edaphica | reverse complement strand
GTTCCATACTCATCCATCACTGGCCCGACCTCTACAGCGATGGTGGTTTCACCTGGTAGGGACGCGGATGCGAACATCGCCCCTGCATTGGATTCTTCTTCCGACGTCGTAAATACAAAATATACATCACATGCCAGCTCATCTCGGCGATGGCTCAATTGATGCGCGGCATCAATTATGGCCGCCAAGGGTGCACGGTCATCCAGAAAATGCGCCGCGATGGCGTCACCCACTCGAAACGGTTCACGCCAATGACGACTCAACACGACCCGCGTACCTGGACGTACGCCTTGAGTGCGCAGGATCGGGGGTGAAGATCGCGTAATCACATGAACGTCATTCCAATGCACATCTCCCGATAACACATCAGCGCCTTGAGGCGCATTCTGCGTCGCATGCATTGAGCCGAAAGACAAAACGCCTGGAATAATTTCGTTATCACCCAGAATATCAACCGGACACATACCGAAATTCACCGGGTTCGCGCCTCCGAGGGCGATAACTCTCAATGTGCCATCTTCATTGACGCTCTTAACCACCATCGCGATTTCATCCATGTGCGCCATGACCCTTACAGCTCCGCGCGATTCGGTAGCCTTCCGCTTACCCTTAATAAGTCCTATGACGTTACCTGCGGCATCAACCCATGTTTCGTCGCAGAGAGGAGTAATGGTTTGCAAGCATATTTCGCGAACCTCATCTTCCTGCCCACCTGGCCCGCGAGCCATCAGGAGTTGAGCTAACAACTCGGAAAGCGTGTTTTGCGGGTTTGAGGCTCTGGAAATAGCTCCACGTTGTGCATCAGACATTTTTGGTCTCTCGCGCAGGCACTTATAAGTGGCAAGCGGCGCCATTGCGGCGCCGCCTGGTTTCAAATCACTGCTGTCACTTGGATTCCAACGTTGCAGCCTGATTGCCACCCTGCTCAGCAATCTTTGTCAGCTTTTCATCGGCGCCTTTTTCCTCAGCGAGCGTCGCAGCCAACAACTTTGCAGCGTCGTCATATTTGAGGTGTTTGGCCATCGCTATCAGGGTGCCATAGGCGGCTATTTCATAGTGTTCCACCTTCTGCGCCGCGCCAATCAACGCTGCATCAAGAACGGCGCCCTTCTCGATCTCTTCCAAGAGCTCTTTCGACTCTTCAACCAACCCCTCCATCGCCACGCATTTCATGCGCTTCAATTTTATCCCGGTCAGTTCCACCAATTGATCAATGCGCTCGATCTGGCCCTGGGTTTCTTCCAGGTGTGAGGTAAAGGCCTCCGCCAACAGCGGGTTGGTCGCCGCTTTTGCCAAGCGCGGCAAGGCTTTGGTGATTTGCTTTTCCGCGCTGTAAACATCAGAGAGTTCGTGGATAAACAAATCTTCGACAGTTTTTCTAGCCATTTCGAGACTTCCTTCTGGTCAGTCGGGCGTCGCCTAATCGCGGCGTCCGTATGGGATTCACCGGCAAGCAATATTTGCCGTGCATGAACACTGACCTGCTCAATTTAAGAGGTGTTCCGAAAATTTTCGGGGTGACTGATAAAAGGTTCAGAACTAGCCCAGGGCTGTATCAAGAAACATCATGACGCCGAAACCCAGCATCAGGCCTAAGGTCGCTGGTGTCTCATGACCATTGCGATGGGTCTCGGGAATGACCTCATGGGACACTACAAAAATCATGGCGCCAGCTGCCAAGCCGAGAGCGATGGGATACCCCAAGGCAAAGCTACTGGAAATCCCTAAACCGACAATTGCCCCCAAGGGTTCCATCAGCCCCGAACCAACCGCAATCAGCGCGGCTCGAAGCGCGCTGATGCCTGTCACTCGTAATGCCAGGGCGACTGCTAACCCTTCCGGAATGTCCTGTATGGCAATTGCGGTTGTCAGAGGCAGCCCCACCTTCATATCGCCGTTGGCGAAGCTCACCCCAATAGCCATGCCTTCTGGCAGGTTATGCAGCGTGATTGCCAAGACGAACAACCAAACCCGATTGATACGCTGCGCGTCCGATCCCCTGCGTCCGCTTTTCTCGTGTTCGTGAGGGACGAAACGATCAAGGCCAACCATCAGCGCTACGCCCAATCCCAATCCCGCAACAACAACGCATGCTGCGAGCAACTGGTTTGCGCAAAGGGCCTGTGCTGCTTCAATACCAGGGAGAATGAGCGAAAAGGAACTGGCGGCCAGCATCATGCCGGCGGCAAAGCCAAGCATGATGTCTTGCGTACGGGCGGCGATATCTCGCAATGCTATGGCTGCGGCTGCGCCGATAGCTGTCGCAGCGAAACCGGAAAGTCCGCCCAGAAACGCAAGGTGGAGATTCGCCTTATTGGCACCGATGAATGCGCCATAACCGCAGATGACCAGGAAAACAGCCACACACAACAAGAGTATCCAGAAGGACAACCCTCCCCACCCCGAGCGGGAAATGTGTACGAACCACGCGCGCAAAGGCGCTCCAACCGATGGAGAGGGCTCTGACATTTTTCCTCCACAGCTTTCTGCGTTATGAGCATGAAACGCAGCAATGGGAAACCACCTTTCACGTTAAATGCAGAGGCTCTGATTCGCAAAGATTGCAGTCAGCCTTTACTGTGCTCGGGCGAAGATGGCCCCTCTTTAATCCCCCGTGGTCCGGCGACTCCCCAGACGACCAAACCCAATACCGGGAAAATGATCAGACCGAGCGCCCACGCGGCTTTTATCCCTACGGTTTTGTCGCTCCGAAACACGCTGACAATGGCCCATAGATCGACAAGCAGAATGAACACGGCGACAGCAATCGCAAAATAGCTGGTGGCTTCAGACATGGTTTAGCCCTCCTTAGGGTGTTAAAGCTTAGGCCCCGCTCGAATACGGACGTTCCAAGAAAATCACAAGCCTCCAGCAAGCACGGATCTGAGTTTTAATTTTCTTTGGCAATGATGGAGATTTTTCCGTTGCGCTCAATTATCGCGAACTTGATCTCTTCCAGCCGCTCGATACCTTGGCTGGAGCGCGCAGCCTCCATTACATCAGCTTCGACTAATCGAGCGTGCCGCAGGCGTCTGTGCAGGAGCTTGCCATTCTCGACGATGATCGTTGGCTCACCATCGATCAGCCTTGATACCCAGCCAGAACGCTGTTTAAGCAGCGATAGGCCAACATCAATGGCGATCAGCGTCACGATGACGAGTATGCCGTTGGTAATGGAAAAATCATCGCCCAGCAGCGCTTGCTGGGTGGCTTCGCCGATCATCATCAGCAAGACGAAATCGAAGGTCGTCAGCTCTGCCAATGAGCGACGCCCAGCAATCTTGAAGAGCACCATAAGGGCTAAATACATTGCTCCTGCACGTAAGACAGAGTCCATAGGCCACCTAAGGAAAAATGAATTGAACAAGCCTTACGCTGCGAGTGCCAGATGAGGTGATTTGGCTGCGGAAGAGACCGACCGCGTCGCCGCGCAAAGTGATGTACAGCGTCGCCTGTCCATCAGCATCAGTTTGCATCCAGAGTTTCATGCCTTGAGAGGAGCTTCGTGAGCGCAACGGTTCAGGTTGTAATGTTTCAATGCTGAAGCCCTCTAGCAACTGCCCAGCCAGCTCCAGCTCAACGGGTGAGTTTGGCCTTTCTATTAGCGTGATTTTCATCGAGTTGGTAGAGCCGTTTCGATGAAACATTTCATATTCGACCCTCACCTTCCCATCGTCGCTACGCACATCTCTCGAACTGAGCAGTCCTCTGGAAAACACGCCCCCGAGCGCCATCACCAAAATTAGAACCAACACGTACCAGCCGACCCGCTCGAAACGCCAAACTTTCAATTGATAGGCCATGTCCTCACGAAGGGGACGGTTTCGGCTTTTCATGTCTGGATGATCGGTGTCTTCGCTCATCAGGCTTCACCTGTATCGCCGAGCCGTGCGCGGCGATGAAAGTGAGGAAGCTGGCGTAATGCGTATTCCGTGGCTTCCTCTTGGACCCGACAACGCCCGCCGGAGAATCGGTGTTCGTGACTGAAGAGATAGCACTTTTCATCGGACTGAAACGCCCAGGCAAAACAAATCGTGCCCGCAGGTATTCCGTCCACATCGTCGGGGCCGAGTATCCCCGTAGTCGCGATGGCGGCATTTGCAGTGCTGTCTCGTAAAGCCCCCTTCGCCATTTCCTTAGCGACCTCGACGCTCGTCAGGTTGAACGTCTCGATAGTCTGGGGGTTGACATGGAGCAATCGTTGCTTGGCCTGTGGCGAATAGACCACATAACCACATTCGATGAATTCGCCGCTGCCTTCCACTTCAGACAACAGCGTCACGATTTTACCTGCGGTGCAGGACTCCGCCGTGGTGACGACCAAGGCGTGCTCACGCAAGTATTGGACTATTTCATTTGCGATGGGCATGAGCTGAACTCAACAGGATGTTGTTCGATCGACCACTACAGAAGCGGAACATTCCAAAGATTTCCAACGAATAAAATTTAGAGCGCCATGGGACGCCCATCTCTTATTCGGTAACTTCGGTAGCCGACGAACGGTTAAAATGTAAGAAAGAATTTCAAGCTTTTGGGCGGTCTATCCGTATACACAACAGGAGTCCACAATCATGAAATTCGCACGGTTCTGCCAAGCACTTTCCAACTGGGCAGGCAGCTCAAAAACCTTTCTTTTGGCTATCGTTTTGATAGGCGTCTGGGGGATCACAGGGCCGTACTTCCATTACAACGACACGTGGCAACTCATCATCAACACGTCGACGACCATCATCACGTTCCTGATGGTATTTCTTATCCAAAATACGCAAAACCGCGACAATGACATTTTGCATCTCAAAATTGACGAGCTGATTCGAGCCACCAAGGAGGCACAAAACGCGAGTCTCTGCTTAGAAAGCATGAGTTCAAAAGAGCTCAGAAAGCTTCGTGACCAGTACAGTTCTCTAGGTAAAAGTGATCAGGGCAATCTCGAGCCGTCCGATACCGATGCCCCACCAGAGCTTGAGGTTCGCCCTCATTCTGAACTGAGCGAATGAGATTCTTGCCCGCTTTCGCCGCTATCTAAATGGAACTCTTTGGTGATCGACATGGACGACATCTAGCAGGCGACACGTTGATTGCCTAAGCACAAGGAAGCTCACATGCCCGATTTGAACGGCAAAATTCGTTACGCAGTGGTCGGGGGCGGATCGATATCCCAAGGCGCCTTTATGCCAGGGGTTGGACAGACCGAGAATTCCATCCTGACAGCCCTGGTAACGGGCGATCCAATCAAGGCAGACAAGCTAGCCAAACGCTACGCCCTGAAAAGCTACAGCTACACGCAATACGGCGAATTGTTGGCGTCCGGTGAGATCGATGCCGTCTATGTCGCAACGCCCAACTTCATGCACCGCGAATTTGTAGTGCCCGCCCTGGAAGCAGGCATACATGTGCTGTTGGAAAAGCCCATGGCCTCCAATGAGGATGATTGCAAGGCAATGCAGGCAGCGGCGCATCGTTCGAATGCAAAGTTCATGATTGCTTACCGCCTGCATTTTGAGCCAGGCACCCTCGAAATGATCGAGCGCGTGCATGCCGGAGACTTCGGGCAACCCCGCCTGTTCACGTCGACATTCACACAGACGGTCAAACCAACCAACCATCGGATGCAGAACGGCTTTGCAGCAGGCCCTGTACTCGATATGGGGCCGTACCCGCGGAATATGGTGCGACAGCTATTGGGTGAGGAGCCCATCGAGGTCAGCGCGGTGGGCACGACCGCACCCGACAGCACACTGGGAACCCCCGATACGGTAAGCGTGTGCCTTAGGTTTTCCGGAGATCGCATGGCACAGTTCACCATCAGCTACACCCTTCCAAGCAGCGAGCGTTTCCAGCTCATTGGCACTAAGGGCGAAATCGAAGCCTCTCCCTGTTTCGGTTACGGCGAGGGTGTGGGTATTACCTACCGTGCTACTGTCGGTGACCAGACTAAAGAGCACTCGCATCCTGTCCTCGATCAGTTTGCAGGCGAGACGGCGTACTTCTCAGATTGCATTTTGAGCGACTCAATGCCAGAACCAGGCGGGGAAGAAGGCTTCAGGGACGTTCGAGTGCTGCTCGCCGTAGAACGAGCGTTGGCGACTGGTCAACCTCAAAAACTGGATGCACTACCCGCAAAGGCGGTGCCAGGCGCAAACCAAACACGCCGGTACGCGCTCGCTAAAGTTCCCGATTACATAGCTACAGAGTCGCCGACCGAATAAGGGCATGCCCTCTTCTGCCGGTGAGGCGAAAGAGGGTGCCCAAACGAATAGCCGCTCAGGGGAGCTGTTGGAAGACCAGCGCTAAGTGCGTCTGGCGGTTGCTAATATCACCGCCGCTCCCAACAGGATGACACCCGTTATGTGATTGCAGATCGCGAGCTGCCTGGCCGTAGCGTGAAGGGATCGGACAATGCTGCCCGCCAGCGCCCAACCGGTGGCAGCCATGAGTTCAACGGATATGTAGATAGCACTGAGAATAAGCAGTTGGTTGGTTATCGAGACACTTGAATCAGCCACGACAAACTGAGGGACGAACGCTGTGAAGAGAAGGATGGCCTTCGGGTTCATCATCGCCGTGATGAACTCACGACGCCCCAAGCTATAGGTTCCGGCGAGGCCGACGGTACTTGGCTCCTTACTTTCGGATCTTTCGCCACCCATCATCATTTTCATAC
>NZ_VBVZ01000346.1 GCF_005863185.1 Pseudomonas edaphica | reverse complement strand
GGCGAGGGAGCTTGCTCCCGCTGGGCTGCGAAGCGGCCCCAAAATCCTGGGAGCGCTACGCACTCCAGCGCGAGCAAGCTCCCTCGCCACAGGTTCACCTCGCGGCCAAGTGTCGCACCCTTCCCAAGTCCAACTTTCCCCTCCTCACTTTCGGGTCTACGCTTGTTCCCACAGTGGACCAATCCTGGCCTACGCGACGGTATTCGTTGCGCCCCTGAAAATTCCTGTCCACTTGATCAGCTTTCCATTTCCGATTTTGTCCCTACGTAAAACATGGAAAGGGCGCAGAATCTGGCTCGGAACGCATTGATACAGGTCAGTCATTGCGTTGCAATGGCCCCTCGCTTTCTACATACTTGCGGCCGATTTTACCTATAAAAAAACCTAAACCGTGGAACCTTAGAATGAGCACAGCAATCAGTCCGACTGCTTATAACTATAAGGTCGTCCGCCAGTTCGCCATCATGACGGTGGTCTGGGGGATCCTTGGCATGGGGCTCGGGGTGTTTATCGCCTCGCAACTGGTGTGGCCGGAATTGAATTTCGGTTTGCCCTGGACGACCTTCGGCCGCCTGCGCCCGCTGCACACCAACCTGGTGATTTTCGCCTTCGGTGGTTGTGCGTTATTTGCCACTTCCTACTATGTCGTGCAGCGAACCTGCCAGACGCGACTGATCTCCGATGGCCTCGCCGCCTTCACCTTCTGGGGCTGGCAAGCCGTAATCCTCGGCGCCATCATCACCCTGCCGCTGGGCTACACCACCACCAAGGAATACGCCGAGCTGGAATGGCCGATCGCGATTTTGCTCGCCATCGTCTGGGTGACCTACGCCCTGGTGTTCTTCGGCACCATCGTCAAGCGCAAGACCAAGCACATCTATGTCGGTAACTGGTTCTACGGTGCCTTCATCCTGGTGACGGCGATGCTGCACATCGTCAACCACGCTTCCCTGCCGGTGAGCTGGTTCAAGTCCTACTCGGCCTATGCCGGGGCGACCGATGCGATGATTCAGTGGTGGTACGGCCACAACGCCGTGGGGTTCTTCCTCACCACCGGTTTCCTGGGGATGATGTACTACTTCGTGCCCAAGCAGGCCGAACGCCCGATCTACTCGTATCGCCTGTCCATCGTGCACTTCTGGGCACTGATCACCCTGTACATCTGGGCCGGTCCTCACCACCTGCACTACACCGCGCTGCCGGACTGGGCGCAGTCGCTGGGCATGGCGATGTCGATCATCCTGCTGGCGCCAAGCTGGGGCGGCATGATCAACGGCATGATGACCCTGTCGGGCGCCTGGCATAAGCTGCGCACCGACCCGATCCTGCGTTTTCTGGTGGTATCGCTGGCGTTCTACGGCATGTCGACCTTCGAAGGGCCGATGATGGCCATCAAGACGGTCAACTCCCTGTCCCACTACACCGACTGGACCATCGGCCACGTACATGCCGGCGCCCTCGGTTGGGTGGCGATGATCTCCATCGGCGCGCTGTACCACATGATCCCCAAACTGTTCGGCCGCCCACAGATGCACAGCGTTGGCCTGATCAACACCCACTTCTGGCTGGCCACCATCGGCACCGTGCTCTACATCGCCTCCATGTGGGTCAACGGCATCACCCAGGGCCTGATGTGGCGTGCCATCAACGATGACGGCACCCTCACCTACTCCTTCGTCGAAGCGTTGCAAGCCAGCCACCCGGGCTACATCGTCCGCGCCATCGGTGGTGCGTTCTTTGCCAGCGGCATGCTGTTCATGGCCTACAACGTCTGGCGCACCGTGCGTGCTTCCGACCCGGTAGAAGCCGAAGCCGCCACCAAGATCGCCGTTGTGGGAGCTCACTGATGAAGCATGAAGTAGTCGAGAAGAACATCGGCCTGCTGGCCTTCTTCATGGTCATCGCCGTGAGCATCGGCGGCCTGACCCAGATCGTTCCGCTGTTTTTCCAGGACGTGACCAACAAACCCGTAGAAGGCATGAAGCCGCGCCCAGCGCTTGAAGTTGAAGGCCGTGACGTGTTCATCGCCAACGGCTGTGTGGGTTGCCATTCGCAAATGATCCGTCCGTTCCGTGCCGAAACCGAACGCTACGGCCACTACTCGGTTGCCGGGGAAAGCGTCTGGGACCACCCGTTCCTGTGGGGCTCCAAACGGACCGGCCCGGACCTGGCCCGTGTCGGTGGTCGTTACTCCGATGACTGGCAGCGTGCGCACTTGTACAACCCGCGCAACGTGGTGCCTGAGTCGAAAATGCCGGCGTACCCGTTCTTGGTGGAAAACAAGCTCGACGGCAAGGACACCGCCAAGAAGCTCGAAGTCTTGCGCACTCTGGGCGTGCCCTACACCGATGAAGACATCGCCGGTGCAGCCGCTGCCGTGAAGGGCAAGACCGAAATGGACGCACTGGTGGCCTACCTGCAAGGCCTTGGCACCATCATCAAAAGCAAACGGTGATCTTCATGGATATCGGGATGATTCGTGGCCTGGGCACCGTTGTGGTGATGGTGGCCTTTGTCGGCCTGGCGCTGTGGGTGTTCAGCCCGCGCCGCAAGTCGGAGTTTGACGACGCGACCATGCTGCCCTTTGCAGATGATCCCGAGGCCATCAAGCACGTCGAGCAAGCTTCTAGGAGTAACAAAGAATGACTACGTTCTGGAGTCTGTACGTCACAGTCCTCAGTCTGGGTACCATTTTCGCCCTGACCTGGCTGCTGCTGTCGACCCGCAAGGGCCAGCGCACCGAGCAGACGGACGAGACCGTCGGCCACTCGTTCGACGGCATCGAGGAGTACGACAACCCGCTGCCCAAATGGTGGTTCATGCTGTTTGTCGGCACCATCATCTTCGCCCTCGGCTACCTGGCGCTGTACCCCGGCCTTGGCAACTGGAAAGGCCTGCTGCCAGGCTACAACTACCTCGACAACGACAAGCAAACCCCTTTCGCCAACGGCCAGACCGGCTGGACCGGCGTGCACGAATGGGAAAAGGAAATGGCCAAATCGGACGCCAAGTTCGGCCCGATCTTCGCCAAATTCGCTGCAATGCCGATTGAAGACGTCGCCAAAGACCCGCAAGCCTTGAAGATGGGTGGCCGCTTGTTCGCCTCCAACTGCTCGGTGTGCCACGGCTCCGACGCCAAGGGCGCCTACGGCTTCCCTAACCTGACCGACGCCGACTGGCGCTGGGGCGGCGAACCAGCCACCATCAAGGAAACCATCATGAAAGGCCGCCATGCGGTGATGCCGGCCTGGGCCGATGTCATTGGCGAACAAGGCGTGGCCGACGTGGCGGGCTTTGTGGTGACTAACCTCGATGGCCGCAAACTGCCGGAAGGCGCCAAGGCCGACGTGGCCAACGGCGCGAAACTGTTCGCCGCCAACTGCGTGGCCTGCCACGGCCCGGCCGGTAAAGGCACGCCAGCAATGGGCGCGCCGGATCTGACCCACCCGGGTGCATTCATCTACGGCTCAAGCTTCGCGCAATTGCAGCAGACCATTCGTTATGGCCGTCAGGGCCAGATGCCGGCGCAGGAATTACTGCAAGGCAATGACAAGGTGCACTTGCTGGCGGCGTATGTTTACAGCCTGTCCCATGGGGATAAGCAGGCTGAGGAGCAGTAAGCTCTCGGCAAACGACAAAGCCCCGCAGTGCGGGGCTTTTTTATGCCGGGCTGGTTTTCTGCCGGGCTAGGACGATTGCAGCGCATGACCATTCGGAACCTTGCACTTGCTGCGCGCCGACGTAAAGTAGTAACGTTACTACATTAAATTTGCCGAAGGGGAGTACCCCATGACCATCACCACCATTTCCAGTCGTGAATTCAATCAAGACACAAGTGGTGCCAAAAAAGCCGCCAGTAAAGGCCCGGTTTTTATCACCGATCGCGGCAAGCCTGCCCATGTACTGCTAAGCATTGAGGACTATCAGAAACTGACAGGTTTGAACGTCGACATCGTTGACCTGTTGGTGATGCCGGAAGCGGCCGAAATCGACTTCGAAACCGAACGCGCCGTGATCACCCACCGACCTGTGGACCTCTCTTGATGTATCTACTCGACACCAACGTAATCTCCGAACTTCGCAAACCCCAGGCCGACGCTAGAGTAGTAGCCTGGGCAAAAAGTGTTATCGCTCCGCGCATGTTCATCTCGGCAATTACGCTGAAGGAATTGGAAACCGGTGTACTGCGCCTGGAACGCCGAGACCCGGTTCAGGGGAAAGTGTTACGGACATGGCTCAAACGCCATGTGATGCCAGCGTTCGATGCCAGGATATTGCCGGTTGATGCCGCCGTTGCGCTGCGTTGTGCCCATCTGCATGTGCCGGACCAGGCCAACGAGAGTGACGCATTGATTGCCGCAACCGCTCTGGTGCATGGGCTCACCGTGGTGACGCGCAACGTCAGTGACTTCAAGTCCAGCGGGGTTCCATTGCTTAACCCATGGGACGAATGACCTGCTTACCGGCAAAAACCGTCCATACTTGCCAAGTCAATTGATCCAGATCACATATACCATCGATTGATATTCCCCAACGCGACCAAAGGTCGCACCCGTTAAGCAGCATCAGGGGCGTATCATTACGCCACTGCAACACCCCCAATTTGACCCCGGTTGGCACGTACTGGCCGAGGCAAATCTCCACCGCCGTGGGATGCAATGATGAGCAACCAGATACCGGTACATGACGTTACTCCGCCTGCCAAAACCGTCGACCTCTACGCTTCGCGTGAGAAGATTTACACCCGCGCCTTCACCGGTTTGTTCCGCAACCTGCGCATGGTCGGTGGCGCCGGTCTGTTCTTGTTGTACTTCGGCACCGTGTGGCTGAACTGGGGCGGTCATCAAGCTGTGTGGTGGAACCTGCCAGAGCGTAAGTTCTTTATTTTTGGCGCAACGTTCTGGCCGCAGGATTTCATCCTGCTTTCGGGCATTCTCATTGTGGCGGCGTTCGGCCTGTTCTTTATCACCGTGTATGCCGGGCGTGTGTGGTGCGGCTATACCTGCCCGCAAAGCGTATGGACATGGATCTTCATGTGGTGCGAAAAGGTCACCGAAGGCGACCGCAACCAGCGCATCAAGCTCGACAAGGCGCCCATGGGCGCGAACAAATTCCTGCGCAAGTTCAGCAAGCACACGCTGTGGCTGCTGATTGGCTTTGTCACCGGCATGACCTTCGTCGGCTACTTCTCGCCCATCCGCGAGCTGGTGTTCGACTTCTTCACCGGCCAGGCCGATGGCTGGTCGTATTTCTGGGTCGGGTTCTTCACCCTGGCCACCTACGGTAACGCCGGTTGGCTGCGTGAGCAGGTGTGCATCTACATGTGCCCGTATGCGCGTTTCCAGAGCGTGATGTTCGACAAAGACACCCTGATTGTTTCCTACGACCCGCGCCGTGGCGAAGTGCGTGGCCCGCGCAAAAAAGGCATCGACTACAAGGCCCAGGGGTTGGGCGATTGCATTGACTGCACGATGTGCGTGCAGGTGTGCCCCACCGGCATCGACATCCGTGACGGCCTGCAAATCGAGTGCATCGGTTGCGCCGCGTGTATCGACGCCTGCGACAACATCATGGACAAAATGGACTACCCGCGCGGCCTGATCAGCTACACCACCGAGCACAACCTGTCCGGGCAGAAAACCCATAAGTTGCGCCCGCGCCTGATCGGTTATGCCTTGGTGCTGCTGGCGATGATCGGCCTGTTGGCCGGTGCATTTTTCATGCGCTCGCTGGTGGGCTTCGACGTCAGCAAAGACCGCGTGCTCTACCGCGAAAACGCCGAAGGCCGCATCGAAAACGTCTACAGCCTGAAAATCATGAACAAGGACCAGCGCGACCACACTTACGTGCTCGATGCCTCGGGCCTGCCGGATCTCAAGCTGCAAGGCCGACGCGAGATCAAGGTCGCCGCCGGGGAGATCTTCACGATGCCGGTAGAGCTGTCCAGCGCCCCTGAGCAACTGCCATCGAGCACCAACGAGGTGAAATTCATCCTCAAGGATGCCGACGACGACAGCGTCCACATTGAAGCCAAGAGCCGATTCATCGGCCCACAAGTCCGCTAATAACAGAGAGCACAACAATGCCCGCAGCTACTGCCGCAAGCCCTTGGTACAAGCACCTCTGGCCCTGGATCATCATTGGGATCCTGGCCTGCTCGGTGACCTTGACCTTGTCCATGGTGACCATTGCGGTGAAGAACCCGGACAACCTGGTCAACGACAACTACTACGAGGCCGGCAAAGGCATCAACCGCTCCCTGGACCGTGAGCGGCTGGCCCAGACCCTGCAACTGCGCGGCAAGCTGCACCTGGACGAACTCACCGGTGAAGTGGAGTTGCAACTCACCGGTTACAGCAACCCCAATACCCTTGAGCTGAACCTGATTTCCCCGACCCAGCCGCAGAAGGATCGCAAGATCACCCTGACCCGCAGCGACAGCGAACCCGGCCGCTACATCGGCCAGGTCACCGACAAGGTAGAGGGCCGGCGCTTTGTGGAATTGCTCGGTGTGGAGGGCGACAGGACCTGGCGCCTGTTCGAAGAAGAAGAGGTCAGCCACGACAAGGACTTGCTGCTGGGTGATGAACCGTTGCAGGGTGCCGAAGACCTGAAAAAGTAAAACCCTTGCGCTTCGCGCATCGCGGGCAAGCCCGCTCCCACAG
>NZ_VBVZ01000345.1 GCF_005863185.1 Pseudomonas edaphica | reverse complement strand
CCATTGCCGCGATCAAGCAGGCGGTGTCGATGCCGGTCTTTGCCAATGGCGATATCGACTCAGCCGAGAAAGCCCGGCGCGTGCTGCACGCAACCGGTGCCGATGGCTTGTTGATTGGCCGGGCCGCCCAGGGGCGGCCATGGATTTTTCGTGAGATCGAACACTTTCTGCGTACCGGCGAAGTCTTGCCGGCACCGGAGTTGATCGAGGTGGAACGTATTCTGCTAGAGCATCTGGCCGCCCTGCACGCCTTCTATGGAGACGTGATGGGAGTACGCATTGCTCGCAAGCATGTCGGCTGGTATCTCGCCACCTTGCCGGGCGCCAAGGAATTCCGCGCTCAGTTCAATCGTTTGGATGAAACGCAGGCACAGGTCGCCACCGTTCGTGAGTTCTTCGCCGAACGTGACAAGAGCCTGGGAACAGGGGATGGAGAGGGGGTGGCCGCATGACGATGATGACCGAGACTTTAGTGAGTGGAACAGCACCCGTGAGCGACAACGTCAATTTGAAACAGCACCTGAACACGCCGAGCGAAGAAGGTCAGACCCTTCGTGGGAGTGTCGAGAAGGCGCTGCACAATTATTTCGCCCACCTTGAGGGCGCTTCCGTCACGGACGTGTACAACCTGGTGCTCTCCGAAGTCGAGGCGCCGTTGCTCGAAAGCGTGATGAACTACGTCAAGGGCAACCAGACCAAAGCCAGTGAGCTGCTGGGCCTCAACCGTGGCACCTTGCGCAAAAAGCTCAAACAATACGATTTGCTGTAAGCATTCAATCAAACCAGAAAGGCGCCCGCGTAAAAACGGTCGCCTTTTTTGCTGACTCCTTTGCTTTTGATGGAAATTGAAATGACCGACCAGACCACCCGCCTGCCGATCCGCCGCGCCTTGATCAGTGTCTCCGACAAGACCGGGATCCTCGAATTTGCCCGGGAGCTGGAAGCCCTTGGCGTGGAAATCCTCTCCACAGGCGGGACCTTCAAACTGCTGCAGGACAACGGCGTGGCCGCAGTAGAAGTTGCGGACTACACCGGTTTCGCAGAAATGATGGACGGTCGGGTCAAGACCCTGCACCCGAAAATCCACGGCGGGATCCTCGGTCGTCGCGGTATCGATGACGCCATCATGAGCGAACACGGCATCAAGCCGATCGACCTGGTAGCCGTCAACCTTTACCCGTTCGAAGCCACCATCAACAAGCCAGGCTGCGACCTGCCGACCGCCATCGAAAACATCGATATCGGCGGCCCGACCATGGTTCGCTCCGCTGCCAAGAACCACAAAGACGTGGCCATCGTGGTTAACGCCAGCGACTACGCCAACGTACTGGAAAGCCTGAAAGCCGGCGGCCTGACCTACGCCCAGCGTTTCGACCTGATGCTCAAGGCGTTCGAACACACCGCTGCCTACGACGGCATGATCGCCAACTACATGGGCACCGTGAACCAGGCCGCTGAAACCCTGAGCACAGAAGGCCGCAGCCAGTTCCCGCGCACCTTCAACAGCCAGTTCATCAAGGCCCAGGAAATGCGCTACGGCGAGAACCCGCACCAGAGCGCGGCGTTCTACGTTGAGGCCAAGCCTGCCGAAGTCGGCATCGCCACCGCGACCCAGCTGCAAGGCAAGGAGCTGTCCTACAACAACGTGGCCGACACCGACGCCGCGCTGGAATGTGTGAAGAGCTTCGTCAAGCCAGCCTGCGTGATCGTCAAGCACGCCAACCCGTGCGGCGTGGCTGTGAGCCCGGACGCTGAAGGCGGCATTCGCCAGGCCTACGAACTGGCCTACGCCACTGACACTGAATCCGCGTTTGGCGGCATCATTGCCTTCAACCGTGAGCTGGACGCCGAGACCGCCAGGGCGATCGTCGAGCGCCAGTTCGTTGAAGTGATCATTGCCCCATCCGTCAGTGAAGAAGCTCGCGCCATCGTTGCCGCCAAAGCCAACGTGCGCCTGCTGGCCTGCGGCGAGTGGTCAGCAGACCGCGCCGCTGCCTGGGACTACAAGCGCGTCAATGGCGGCTTGCTGGTACAGAGCCGCGACATCGGCATGATCGGCAGCCAAGACTTGAAGGTCGTGACCACGCGCGCCCCGACCGAGCAAGAGATCAACGACCTGATCTTCGCCTGGAAAGTCGCCAAGTACGTTAAGTCCAACGCCATCGTCTACGCCAAGAACCGCCAGACCATCGGTGTCGGCGCCGGCCAGATGAGCCGCGTGAACTCGGCGCGTATCGCCGCGATCAAGGCAGAACACGCAGGCTTGCAGGTCGTGGGTTCGGTGATGGCTTCCGACGCGTTCTTCCCGTTCCGTGATGGCCTGGACAACGCCGCGAAAGCCGGTGTTACCGCCGTGATCCAACCGGGTGGCTCGATGCGTGATGCTGAAGTGATCGCGGCCGCTGATGAAGCGGGCATCGCGATGGTCTTCACCGGCATGCGCCACTTCCGCCACTGATTGATCGTTCCCACGCTCCGCGTGGGAACGCAGCCAGGGACGCTCCGCGTCCCTCGGACGCAGAGCGTCCGTAGAGGCATTCCCACGCAGAGCGTGGGAACGATCATCCTAACGAGGGTTTTGAAATGAATGTTTTGATCATTGGCAGCGGTGGCCGCGAACACGCCCTGGCCTGGAAAGTTGCCCAGGACCCACGCGTTCAGAAGGTTTTCGTCGCCCCCGGCAACGCCGGCACCGCCATTGAAGCCAAGTGCGAAAACGTCGCCATCGACGTCCTGGCCCTTGAGCAGCTTGCTGATTTTGCCGAAAAAAATGTTTCCCTGACCATCGTCGGCCCGGAAGTACCGCTGGTTGCCGGCGTTGTGGACCTGTTCCGCAGCCGTGGCCTGGACTGCTTCGGCCCAACCGCCGGTGCCGCCCAACTGGAAGGCTCCAAAGCCTTTACCAAGGATTTCCTGGCTCGCCACAAGATCCCGACGGCCGACTACCAGAACTTCACCGAGATTGAGCCGGCCCTGGCTTACCTGCGTGAAAAAGGCGCACCGATCGTGATCAAGGCCGATGGCCTGGCCGCCGGTAAAGGCGTGATCGTCGCCATGACCTTGCAGGAAGCCGAAGACGCCGTACGCGACATGCTCGCCGGTAACGCGTTTGGTGATGCAGGCTCGCGTGTGGTGATCGAGGAGTTCCTCGACGGCGAAGAAGCCAGCTTCATCGTGATGGTCGATGGCAAAAATGTGTTGCCGATGGCCACCAGCCAGGACCACAAACGTGTTGGCGATGGCGACAGCGGCCCGAACACCGGTGGCATGGGTGCCTACTCCCCTGCCCCGGTCGTCACCGCCGACGTGCACAAACGCGTGATGGACCTGGTGATCTGGCCAACCGTGCGCGGCATGGCCGACGAAGGCAATGTGTACACCGGTTTCCTCTACGCTGGCCTGATGATCGACAAAGCCGGCAACCCGAAAGTCATCGAGTTCAACTGCCGCTTCGGCGACCCGGAAACCCAACCGGTGATGCTGCGTCTGCAATCGAGCCTGGTGCTGCTGGTGGAAGCCGCATTGGCCCAGGCCCTGGACAAGGTTGAAGCACAGTGGGACCCGCGCCCGAGTGTCGGCATCGTACTGGCGGCCGGTGGTTACCCAGCCGACTACGCCAAGGGCGATGTGATTGAAGGCCTGGATGCGGCTGCTACGCTGGAAGGCAAGGTGTTCCATGCAGGCACCGCGCTCAAGGACGGCAAAGTTGTAACCGCAGGTGGCCGTGTATTGTGCGCCACCGCAATGGGTGCCAGTGTCGACGCCGCGCAGCAACAGGCGTACAAACTGGCGGCAAAAATCGACTGGAAAGGTTGCTTCTACCGCACAGACATCGGCTATCGCGCCATTGCCCGTGAACGCGGCGAGAACAACTGAACAGCTACGCTTGCGTAGCTATCCGTTCGGCTAGGTAAGGGCCTCTGGCCCTTGCCGTACCCATGTCGCCCCGCGCATAGTTAACCCGTGCATCAACCTACGAAGGGATTTCGCCGTGCGCTGGCTCAGGATCGCCATAGGTTTTACAGTCAGCTTGCTGACCCTGCTCTGCTTGTTCCCGGCCCAGGCCGCCGCGCAAGGCAGTGGTTGGGCAGTATTGCTTGATGAACAGGCCGACCTGCAACTGAGCGACATCCGCTCCGCCCGCTACACCAATCAATTCAGCCCCATCGAACTCGACCGGATTACCGCTGCGCAGCCGGACGGTGCGTTGTGGGTACGCTTCAAGCTGCAACCCGGCAAGCACGAACAAGTACTGCGGGTATTCGCCCCGGACCTGTCGCACCTGAACCTGTATGTGCTCGACGGCGACATGCTGGTGGAGCAGCAAAGCACCGGTACCCGCCAGCCCCAGGCGGAACGCCCGCTGCCCAGCAGCGATTTCATGCTGCCGATGCCCCAGAGCCAGAAGCCCCTTGAGGTGTACCTGCGCCTGGTCTCGGAACACGAACTGCGCCCCTACATCACCCTGGAACCGGCCGTGCTCGCCGCCGCCGACCAGACCCAGACGCTTATCTACGGCCTTCTGTTCGGCTGCCTGCTGATGCTGATCCTGCACAACCTCACACGCTTCGCCTATCACCGCTCGCGCAGCAGCCTGTGGCTGGCGGCCTGCGAAGTGCTGTTGATGCTGAGCCTGGCGCTGTTGCTCAACCTGGTGGGGCCGTGGCTGCCAAACTGGCACGCGGTGCAGACCCCGGGCGCCTACCTCGCGCTGCTGCTGACTGCGCCGTGCGGGCTGATGTTTGCCTATCGCTTCTTCATGCCCTTGGGCCCGCACCCGCTGAACAAGCTGTTGATGGCCGACATCCTGCTGATCGTGCTGTGCGGCCTGCTGCTGTTGTTCGTCAACACCTTGCCGCTGAACATCATCACCTACGCGCTGGTCGCCCTGGCAGGCTTGAGCATGTTGTTTATCTCGGCTTACCACTGGCAGAAAGGCTACCGGCCGGCGCGCTTGTTTGTGGTGGCGATGGTGGTGTTCAACATCGGCACCCTGATCATCCTGCCCGCCCTGCTGGGCCTGACGCTGGTGGCACCGCAAGGCTTGATCGTGACCCTGCTGAGCTTTATCTGCCTGAGCGGCCTGCTGATGAGCCTGGCCCTGGGCGAACGCCAGCGCGCCATTGTCGAAGCACGCTTCAGCCTCAGCCGCGACCTGGCGGCCAGCAATGCCGAGATCGCCGCCAAGGCCGAATTCCTGGCCAAGATCAGCCACGAAATCCGCACGCCCATGAACGGCGTGCTGGGCATGACCGAGTTGCTGCTCGGCACGCCGCTGTCGGTGAAGCAGCGTGACTATGTGCAGACCATCCACAGCGCCGGCAATGAACTGCTGACGCTGATCAACGAGATCCTCGACATCTCCAAGCTCGAATCCGGGCAGATCGAACTGGACGACGTGCAATTTGACCTCAACGCGCTGATCGATGACTGCTTGAGTATCTTCCGCGCCAAAGCCGAACAGCAGAACGTCGAGCTGATCAGCTTTATCCAGCCGCAGGTGCCCCGCGTGATCAGTGGCGACCCCACGCGCCTGCGCCAGGCGCTGTTGAGCCTGCTGGAAAACGCCCTGCAAAAAACCGATGAAGGCGAAGTGCTGATCGTGGTCGCCCTGGACGAACGCAGCACCAAGCCACGCCTGCGCATCGCCGTACAAGACAGCGGCCTGCCGATGGATGCCGCCGAACGCGACGCGCTGCTGCACAGCGAACTGCACAGCAAGAACTTCCTCTCGGCTACGCGCCTGAGCGGCCACCTGGGCCTGGTCATCGCCCGCCAGTTGATCCTGTTGATGAACGGCGAGTTCGGCATCAAGAGCGGCAGCCACCAGGGCAGCACGCTGTGGCTGACCCTGCCACTGGACCCGGAACGCCTGGAGCACCCGACGTCCGACCTCGACGGGCCGCTCAAAGGCGCGCGGGTGTTGGTGGTCGATGACAACGACACCTGCCGCAAAGTGCTGGTGCAGCAATGCACCGCCTGGGGCTTGAACGTCAGCGCTGTGCCGTCCGGCAAAGAAGCCCTGGCGCTGCTGCGCACCAAAGCGCACCTGCGCGACTACTTCGACGTAGTGCTGCTGGACCAGAACATGCCCGGCATGACCGGCATGCAACTGGCGGCGAAGATCAAGGAAGACCCGAGCCTGAACCACGACATTCTGCTGATCATGCTCACCGGCATCAGCAATGCGCCGAGCAAGATCATCGCGCGCAACAGCGGGATCAAACGCATCCTCGCCAAGCCAGTGGCCGGCTACACACTCAAGACCACCCTGGCCGACGAACTGACCCAGCGCAGCAAGGGCACAATTGCGCCGCGCCCTGCTCTCAGCGCGCCGGCAGCAGTCACCGTGCCCAGTGACTTCAAGATCCTGGTGGCTGAAGACAACAGTATCTCCACCAAAGTGATTCGCGGCATGCTCGGCAAGCTCAACCTCAACCCGGACACCGCCAGCAACGGCGAGGAAGCGCTGGAGGCGATGAAAGCCCAGCGTTACGACCTGGTGTTGATGGACTGCGAAATGCCGATCCTCGATGGCTTCTCTGCCACCCAGCAATTGCGCGCGTGGGAAGTCAGCCACCAGCGTATTCGCACGCCGGTGGTGGCGCTTACGGCGCATATCCTGTCGGAACATAAAGAACGCGCACGCCAGGCCGGCATGGATGGCCACATGGCCAAGC
>NZ_VBVZ01000344.1 GCF_005863185.1 Pseudomonas edaphica | reverse complement strand
AAACACCCGGCCATCCGCCTCAACCCCGAATACCTGCGCCAGCAAAACCTGCAAGTGCTCGACGCCCAGGGCCGCCCATTGACGGCCGACCAGGTGGATTGGTCGCACCCCGGCAACATTCTGCTGCGCCAGGAGGCCGGCCCGCGCAACCCGCTGGGCCGCATCGTGATGCGCTTTCCCAACCCCTATTCCGTTTACTTGCACGACACGCCGAGCCAGCCGCTGTTTACCAAAGGCCCACGGGCATTCAGTTCGGGCTGCGTGCGGGTTGAGCAGCCGATGATGCTGCGCGACCTGCTGGTAACCCCGGCCGAACGCACGCGCACCGAAGAATTGCTGGCCACCGGCACAACCCATGAATTCAGGCTGGCCACGCCAGTGCCGGTGCTGTTGGGTTACTGGACAGTGGAAGTCGATCGCCAAGGCGGGTTGGTGTACTCGCCGGATATTTATGGGCGTGACCCGGTGTTGGTGAAGGCGATGGGAGCGGTGCTCTGAAGCTCGATGTGGCTAGCTGGTTTGTTGTGGCAGACGGGGTTGTTGTGGCGAGCAGGCTTGCCCTGCGTTGGGCTGCGTAGCAGCCCCAAAACCAGACGCTTATGTGTCTCTGAGAAAAACGCGGTGACTGTACTAGGGCCGCTTCGCAGCCCAACGCAGGTCAAGCCTGCTCGCCACGGTAAGCCCGCTCGCCACAGGGGTGATGTGTGCCAGGATCACTTCGACGGCCTCGGCGGCTGTCACACTTGCAGTGTCGACAGTCAGTGGCGTCTCAGCCCACGCCTCATATTCATGTACTGAAACGGACTGCCAGGAGGGTGGCACCAACCCGGCAATATCGCCCGTGCGGCCCTCCACCCGGCGCTGATGTTCCAGCAGGTCAGAGCAAACCACCTCAATATCAAGCATCTCGACGCCCGCTGTCGCCGCCACGGCCTGCCACGCCTCCCGGCTCTCCTTCAGCGGGTTCACACAGTCGGCAATCACCGTCTGCCCCATTCTCAAATTACTCAATGCCAGCGCATTCGCCACGCCATAACCGCTGGCGCCCACATCACCGGTCAGTACGTTTGCATCCCGAAGCGCCTGTTCAATCACATCAATACGCAGGTAAACCGCGTTTATCCGACGTGCCAGTTCGCTGGCAATCGTGGTCTTGCCGGTGCCGGGCAGGCCGCTGAATACAATAAGCATGGTCAATCCTTTGAATAGGGCGCCCAGCCAGTCTAGCCGCGCTTACTTCAAATAGCAGGCGCTGATCCAATCGGCCGGGTGGGCCGCCAGTTGCGTGGCCACGGGCAGGTAGCGTTTATCCAGTTGCGCCGCCAGCCAGAACAGCGTCGCGCTGCTTTTGGCATCCCAGGTGCCGCTGTAACCGGCTTCGCCTACTGTGGCACGGTCTTTGTCGAACTGAACGTGGGTGTGCACGAACTCCTGGTGGCTGCGTTGCCCAGTGGCGTAAGGCACCAGCCAGTCGAGGGCGGCGCCCAGCGACGCACCATTGCTCTTGAGGTTCAGCCAGTCGCCGCCGTAGGCCTTGGCCGCCAGTGCGGCCTGCACCAGCGGTTCAAGGTCGTAGACCACGTAATGCAGGGCGTCGCGGTCCTGGAAGTCGGTGACCGAACCGTCAGGCAGGATGTTATCGGCCACTTGCTGTTTAAACAGTTGATGAGCGTGCTCAAGCATGGCCTGGTCGTTGAGTGCGGCGGCGGCGAGGGTCACCAACTTGATGCGGTGGCTCTGCCAGTTATTGGTCTGGGTGCCTTTTTTCTGCCCGTGGAATTGTTCGATATGCGCGATGTAGCCATTGCCCAGCTTGCTGATAAAACGGCGGCTGGCGGCGCGGGTTTCCAGACGCAGGTGGTCGGCGGTAAGCGCATAGGCCGTGATCAGCATATCGAGATTGGTTTCGTCGATGGGGTTGAAATCCGGCTGGTAGACATCGGCCCAGGCGGCGAGGTAGTCGTCGACTTGCCTGAGGTAACGCGGGTCACCGCTGATGCGCCAGGCCAGCGCCGCCTGGCGCATCAGCGGCCAGTCCTGTTCGGCAACCAGGCTTTGCTCGCGAATGCCATGGTTCGGCAGGGTGCCTTCGGTGTGCACCTGCGGCAACGGCGCAGGCTGGTCGGCCAAATGCCGTTGGGCGGCGGCCAGCAGCGCGTGGGCTGCCGGGTTTGCCGACGCAGGCTGGCAAAGGCTTGCAGCCATCGCCACGGCGGGCAACGCGGCCAGCAGCAAGGTGAAGGCAAGGGTGGTTTTGTTCATGGACGGTTCTGTTGGATAAGGATGTGCCAACGCTAGCACGCGGCTGAAACGGCTTGGATGAAACTCCCGTATGCTTGCAGGCTGATCTCGACCGAGGACCGCCCATGACCTTGCCCTTTGTGAAGATGCATGCCCATGGCGACGATTTCATCATCATCGACCGCCGTGGCCTGGACGACCCGATCACTGCGCAGGTCGCCCGGCGGCTGGGCAACCGCCACACCGGTATCGGCTTCAACCAACTGGCCGTGGTGCTCGACTGCGAAGACGCGCTGGCCCGCATCAAGTTCTGGAACCCCAACGGTACGCCGCTGCAAACCTGCGGCAGCGCCACCCGTGGCGTGGCTGACCGCTTGATGCATGAGACCGGTCGCGACACCATCGTATTGCGCACGGATCGAGGCTTGCTGACGTGCGTGCGGGCCGCCGGCCAGCAAGTGTCGGTGGACATGGGCGTGCCCTCGCTGGACTGGTCTGGCGTACCACTGGCTGACGCGCTGGACACCCGCACCTTGCCCATCGATGGCGCGCCTGCCGCCTGCAGCATGGGTAACACGCATTGCACGTATTTTATCGACGACATCAGCACCATCGACGTGGCGGCCGTGGGCCCGGCGCTGGAAACCCATCCGCTGTTCCCGGCCAACACCAATGTGCATTTTGTGCAGGTGCTGGACCGCAGCCATATCCGCCTACGTATCTGGGAGCGCGGCGGGGGTGTGCCGCTGGGTTCCGGCTCCTGCTGCTGTGGCGCGGTGGTCAATGGGATTCGGCGCGGGTTGCTGGACGCCACGGTTCAGGTGCAATGCGACGGTGGCACGGTCACTGTGCAGTGGGACGGGCAGGGCGGTGTGGTGTTGACCGGCCGTGTCGAGCCGATCATGCAGGGCACGGCGTACCTGCTTTAAAGCGTTACGGTAAAGGTCGTGCCCTCGTTGACGCAGGAACTCACCGCCACGTCTCCACCGTGCGCCCTGGCCAGTTCACGCACGATATACAGGCCCAACCCCACGCTACGCACCTCGCTGCCCTGGTCGGTGCCTCGGGTCATGGGCTCGAACAGCCCGGCCAGCAGCGTTTGCGGGATCGCGGCACCGTGGTTATGCACGGCCACTTGGCAGCCACCTTCGCCCAAGCGTGAGGTGATGGTAATTGGCATCAACAAGTCGCCATAGGCCACGCTGTTGGCCACCAGGTTACCAATAATCTGCTGCACCCGGTCGGCATCCAGGCACGCTTGGCCCATACCTTCGGGCTGGTGCTTTAATGTGGCCTTGGGGAAGGCCACGCGCAGTTCATCCACGGCGTGCTGGATCACGCCGTGCAGGTCCAGGGGTGTGGTCTTGATGCTGATCCCGTGGCCGACCCGGGCCTGGGTGAAATCCAGCAGGTCGGCAATCATTCGCTGGGCGCGCTCGGAGGACTGGCCGATATGGCCCAGCAACTGGTGCTCCCTGGGCGTGCGCTCGCTGCGCGCAAGCATGTCCGAGGCCATGCGGATGGCGGTCAGTGGGTTTTTCAAGTCATGGCTGACGATCGCCACCATCTGCTCGGCAAACAACGCGCGGCGTTGGGCGATGGCATAGGCTTCGCTCAGTTCCGCCTGGGCCTGATGCAGCGCCAATTCGGTGCTGGTGCGTTCCTGCAACAAGGCTTCGGCAAGCTTGCGCGCATTGAGCAGCTCGCGCTCGTACTTGTCGCGGTCGGTGGTGCCGAACAGCGCCAGGTCGTGTACCAATGCGCCAGCCTGTTCGCGGGCGCTGGCGTTGAGCAGTACGGTCACTTTGTGGCCGTCGTGGTGCACCAAGTCGAGTTTGACTTCGCTGACGCTGCCACGCATGCGCAGCATCGGCGCCAGGTGGGTCTGGTGGAATATTCGCCCGCCCATGGTCAGCAAATCCTGAAACGGCCGCCCGCACAGCTCGGCACTGCGCAGCCCCAGCCATTGGCCGAGCAGCGTGTTGGCGCGCAGGATCGTGCCGTCTTCAGCCGTCACCGCCAGGGCACAGGCGGCGCTGTCGAACAGATCAGCCGACATCAGCCATGGCCCATGGCGCCAGGAAGTTGTCCATCGCCCTCGTGCAGGCCTCGGGCGCGCTCATATGCGGGCAATGGCCGACATTATCGACCAGGCAATAGGTGCTGTTGGGCAGCACGCTGTGCAGGTATTCGCCCACCGCCACGGGTGCAATCAGGTCGTCACGTGATTGCAGGATCAGCACGGGCGTGGTCAGGCCGATCACGTCCTTACGGTTGTCCGACATAAAGGTCACCCGCGCAAATTGCTTGGCGATGTCCGGTTCGGTACGGCAGAAACTGTCGCTCAGCTCGGCACTCAACGCCGGTTGCTCGGGGGCGCCCATGATCACGGGGGCCATGGTGCTGGACCAGCCCAGGTAGTTGCTGTCGAGCGTGTCAAGCAGGTCATCGATATCGCTGCGCTTGAAGCCGCCGACGTAGCCCACGTCGTCGATATAGCGTGGCGACGGGCCGATCATCACATGGGCGGCGATACGGCCTGGTGCCAGGCGGTCGGCGAGGGTGGCGATCATCGCGCTGACCGAATGGCTGACCAGGATCACCGGGCCGCTGGCGAAAGCGTCGATAATCTCGTTTAAATCGCGGGCATAACCGCCCAGCGCGGCATATTTGGTCTTGTCGAATGCGCTGAGGTCCGACAGGCCAGCCCCCACCAAGTCATACATCACGACGCGAAAACGCTCGGTAAAGTGCGGCGTCATATAATTCCACATGGCCTGGTTGCAGCCGAAACCGTGGGAGAACACCAAGGTCGCCGTGCCGTTGCCCATCACACTGACGTTGTTGCGGTGCTTTAGGTTCATGGGGTTCTCAGCTATGGCGCATTGCTATATGTGTGGGCAGTTTAGATAGTCGCGGGCGTGGGGTCACGCGTTATACGTCTATAAGGTAAAGTCGACGCCTCCTCGAAGAAACTTCAGGTAACAAAACATGCGGCTGTATTTGCGCCAATCCGTCTTGAGTCTGCTGGCGCTGGTGTTTATCGGCCTGTTGACCAGTGCCCAGGCGGACACTTCGCCGATCAAGGTCGCCCTCGATCAACGGGTGATCGACCTCACCAATACGTTGGATAACGGCACAACCGAGCGCTTGAAGGCTCAACTCGCCACCCTCGAACAACGCAAGGGCGCCCAGGTTGCCGTGCTGCTGGTGCCCACCACCGGCGGCGCAACCATCGAAGACTTTGCCAACCAACTGTTCCGTGCCTGGAAACTGGGGCGCAAGGACGTCAATGACGGCATCCTGCTGGTAGTGGCTAAAAACGACCACACCGTGCGTATCGAAGTAGGTTACGGCCTGGAAGGCACGGTCACCGACCTGCTGGCCCACCGCATCATCGAAGAACACATCACCCCGGCGTTTCGCCAGGGTGACTATGCGGGAGGGATTCAACAGGCCGTCGATGACCTGGGCGTGCTGGTAGACGGCGGCGACCTGCCCAAGCCGGTGGGGCCTGAGGTCAACCCACAGGCCATTGCGGTGCTGTTGGCGTTTATCTTGGGAGGCGTCGGCGGTGTGCTGATCGCCGCCGGCAAGCTGCCGTGGCGCCCGGCGTTAATCGCCACCGTGGCGGTTACGGTACTGTTGACGCTGTATGGGGGCGGTCGCGACTGGCCGATGTACCTGCTGGTGTTGCCGCTGACCCTGCTGATTGGCGGCGCGACTTTCGGCGCCTTATGGCTGGCGCGCACCGTGTTTTATTGCGTGATTGGGGTGCTGGCCTACGTTGCCGGGCTGCTGGTGGTCGACCATTTCGTGGCCGTCAACTTCGTCCATTGGCTGGTGTGGCCGTTTGGCTGCGCGTTGGTGCTGGCGTTGTATATGGGACTGTTTTTCGTTATCCACCAATCCTGGAAGAATAGCCCGCGCTTCTTCTTCGTGCGGGTGGCGGCGGTGGTAGCGGTGTATGTGGCAGTCGGGTTACTGCTGGGGCACGGTTATCAAGGCTGGATCATCGCCATACCCGCCGCTTCGGTGGTGGCGTTTATAGTGTTTTTGCAGAGTATTTCCGATGGCGGCTCGGGTTCGGGCGGCGGGTCTGGCTCAAGCTCAGGCAGCTCGGGTTCAAGCTCCAGTTCAAGCAGCAGTTCGTCCGGAGGCGGTGGTTCCAGTGGTGGCGGTGGGGCATCTGGTAGTTGGTAAGCGCTAGCGCGGTTTATAACCTACCCATCCTTTGAAACTGAAGCCGGCGTAGAACAGCTCCACGCCTTCGAACCCGGCTTCAACCATCAAGGCTGCATCTTGTGCGGGTGACAGTACCGGCAATTTGGCGCTGATCGCGGTAATCGCGCGTTCTGCATCCTCGGCCGGCACGCCCGAGTCCACCGCAAACGCGGCGTAACGCTTCAACCAGCGGCTTTTTTCCTGCGGTGCCTGGGG